>JAJCXL010000188.1 GCA_029263435.1 Acidobacteriota bacterium
ACCCTCTCCCGCGAGCTGTAGTCGGGCCGGCGAGCCGTCGGGACCGCGGAGCTGCGGTTGCTCGAACACGCGCGGGATAAGATAGCGGCCCATGTCGGCCTACGTCACCGGGCAACGGTTCGTCAGCGAAGCAGAGCCGGACCTCGGTCTCGGCTTGGTCGAGTGTCTCGAAGGCCGCCGTCTGACGGTGCGCTTTCCCGCGAGCGATACCGTGCGCCAGTACGCGGTGCAGTCGGCTCCGATTAAGAGAGTCCTGTTTCGGATCGGAGATGAAGTCGCTGACGACCAGGGACATAAGTTTCGGGTCGAGACGATCGAAGAAGTCGATGGTCTCGTGGCTTACCGAGGCGCCGGGCAAGAGCTCGTCGAAACCGCGCTCTCAGGAATGCTGCGCTTCGAAGAGCCCGAACAACGTCTCTTGGGCGGGCTATGGGACGAGGTTTCCGCGTTCGACCTGAGATATCGCACTTGGAGGTGGGGACATCGGATCCGACAGTCCAAGGTGCGCGGATTTCTCGGGGCACGGATCGAGCTGATACCGCACCAACTCTATATCGCCGCCGAGATTGCGGCCCGACCTCTGCCGCGGGCGCTGCTCGCGGATGAAGTCGGCCTCGGAAAGACCATCGAAGCCGGTTTGATCTTGCACCGGCTCTTGAGAAGCGAGCGCGTTTCACGGGTCATCGTGCTCGTTCCCGACTCTCTCGTGCACCAGTGGTGGGTCGAGATGTTTCGACGATTCCACCTGTCGTTCACGATCGTCAACGCTTCGTATTGTGACGCCGTGGAAGTATCCGAGCCTTCGACGAACCCGTTCGCCACCGTCGAGTCCGTTATCGTGAGTCTGGACTGGCTGACGAAAGAGCCCGCTCGGATTGATCAGATCAGCCGCGCGGATTGGGAAATGGTGGTCGTGGATGAAGCACATCACATCCACCCGTCCGGCCCGGCCTTCGATCTCGTGGCGGCGTTGGCCGGGATCTCAGACGGGCTCTTGCTCTTGACGGCGACTCCTGAGCAGCTCGGTGAAGAGAGCCATTTCGCGAGACTCCGCTTGCTCGATCCTGGTCGCTATCCGAGCTTCCCGCGCTATCGAGAGCAAGCCTACCGTTATCGCGACATCGCTTCGGCAGTCTCCAAGCTCGTGGATCACGAGAGCTTGACCGAAGACGAGCAACACGCTTTGGATCGCGCCATTTTGCCGAACGACGGGTCGTTGTCGGCGCGTCTCGACGCCGCGAAGAGGGGCGATCGGATCGCGTCCGCGCTCGTCATCGACGAGTTGATCGATCGCCATGGGCCTGGTCGAGTCGTGTTTCGCAATGCCCGAAGCGTTCTCGACCGGATTCCCGAGCGCCGAGTCCATGCGGTGGAGCTCGATTGGCCGCCCGACTCACTGACCCGGCGAGACGCGCTCGCGAAAGAGTTCGTGCTCGACACGAGTAAGACTTCCCCGGAGAGCACGACCCTAGCCTTCGACTTCGACGACGATCCTCGCGCGCGGTGGCTCATCGGTCTCCTCGAGGCGTTGGTTCCCGAAAAAGTCCTCGTCTTGTGCCGGTTCAAGGAAAAGGCGGTGGCGCTTCACGAGGCGCTGCGCACGTCCAGCCGGGTTTTGGCGGGCCTGTTCCACGAAGATCTGTCGTTGCTTCAGCGGGATCGGAACGCGGCCTGGTTCGCCGAAGAGGAGGGAGGTGCGCAGGTCCTGATCTGCTCCGAGATCGGAAGCGAGGGGCGGAACTTTCAGTTTGCTCATCACCTCGTGATGTTCGATCTTCCCTTGAACCCGGAGCTGCTCGAGCAGCGCATCGGGCGTCTGTATCGGATCGGGCAAGAGCACAGCGTGGAGATTCACGTCCCGGTGCTCCGTGGGAGCGCCCAGCAGATTCTTTTTCGCTGGTATCACGAAGGTCTGGATGCGTTCGAGAGCAGCCTCTTCGGCGGAGCTCATTTCGATGAGATCGCGGAGCTCACGCGAGAGCTCGCGCTCGCCCATCTCGACTCGGGCGGCTTCGAGCTTCCGGACGATGTCGGGCGCCTTCTCGAGCAGACCCGCGAGCTCCGGACGGAGGTCGGGGCGAGGCTAGAAGAGGGACGTGACCGCCTGCTCGAGCTCGGCTCTCACCGCGAAGACGTCTCTCGGGCCCTCGTTACGGAGATTGAGCAGTGGGATGACAGTCGCGCTCTGGATCGCTACGTGCTCGACGTCTTGGGTCACGTCGGAGTGGAGCTCGAAGAAGTCGCCCCTCGTACTTATCTCTTTCGCAAAGGAAATCAGCTCATCGTCGACGACTTGCCCGGGTTGCGAGGCAGTGAGGTCGCGATGACGGCATCTCGTGAACGCGCGACCCGCCAGGGAGAGCTCGATTTTCTCACCTGGGATCACCCGATGGTCACTGGGGTGATGGAGGTCCTGACGAGCTCGGAGCAAGGCAATAGCAGCGTGTGTTTTCTTCCACGACCGGGGCCGGAATCGTTACTGCTGGAAGCAGTTTTCGTTCTCGATGTCGTGGCTCCCGCGAAGCTGTACCTGGACAGGTTCCTACCGCCGACCCCTTTGCGTCTCGTCGTCGATGAGCGTCTTCGGGATGTGACCAAGCAATACCCGGTAGCGAAGCTCAAAGGAAAGCTTCGAGATGCTCGCCAAGCACTTCGATATGCGGATCGCGGCTGGCAGGACGATTTGGTGCCGGGCATGTCCCGGCGGGCGCGTGATCTCGCCGCGTCCAAGGGTCGCGACCTCGTGACCGCGAGTCGGCAGCACATGAATACACTGATGGAGAAAGAGCTGCGCCGACTCCGAGCCCTGTCAGCCGTCAATGACCACATCCGGCCGGAAGAGATCGCGCGGCTGGAGCAGGAGATAGGAGAGCTCGACCAGGCGATAGCGGCCGCGGATGTCAGGCTCGACGCGCTACGTTTGATTTGGCGCACACCGTCTCCACCGGAGAGCTAGCTGTGTTCAGAGTCCGAGCGATCGTCACCATCGTTTTACTGATCGGAGTCATCTACACCTTCGCTCCAGCGGAGCGGAAGCGGAAGTGGTTGGACAAGCTCCGAGAGATCGGCAAGGCACTCGCGATCTCGATGGTGTTGTATTGGGCCTACATGCTGGCGCTGTACTACTGGCGTTGACGTCGATCACGGCCGACGGGCCGTCACTGGAGCCTGAACGCGATGCCGGCACCGGCAAGCCAGCTCGGCGCGCCATCGACGAGGCCGACCCCGACGCGAGCGTCCACTTGTACGTGATCCTTCACCCGGGCGGTCAGCCCTGCCTGGACACTGTGAGTGTCGTCGCGCCCTTGCAGCGAGAACGCGCCGAAAACCTCCACGAAGATTGAGACGTCATCCGTGGCCCCGTAGCCTACGAGCGTGGTGTAGGGAAGATCGACGACGGTTCTCTCTTCATGCCCCGTTGAATGGGCTCTGAGGACGCTCGTCCCGAAGTTCGCGGTCAAGCCGATAGAATCAGAGAGGCCGCGCTCGAGCAAGATGAGAAGCTTGGGGTTGACGCGGTCGCTGGTGAAATTCTCGGAGCCGACCGGAAGACTTAGCTCGGCGAGGAGCGACAGAGGAGTCGAGCGTCCGCTCGTCGCTGGGCGCAGGGCCCATTTCGCCCCGACACTCACGTCGTTGAAGCCGGAACCAGAAGCCGAGGGTGAGTCCTGGAAGCTCCAACCGCTGACGGTGACACGACCTTCCAGGCGATCGTGGAGACCTATCCTGGCCAACAGGTCCGGGACGAGTCGAGTCGTCACTCTTGCGTTCTCATCCCCCGCGCCACGATCGTGTTTGAAGCCCATCTCGAATTGGAAGCTCGAGACCGGGACGATCCCCGTTCCCGCGCTTTCCGAAGGCCGGTCGGTCGAGATCGGAGGCGAGGATTGTTGGCCGAGTGAGACGCGAGCGAGTAAACACAAGGCGAGAACAGTTGGCACGATCGTCTTGGGCTTCATCGGTATGGGCGTGCCGGAGAAATTCCTCACTGTGGCAGGGCTGATAGAGTATCCGATCTTCGATATGACCGACCTCATCAAAACGATACCGCTTGGTGTGTGGGCGCTCACGCTGTCATGGCTAATCGTGGGTTGTGAGAGCCCCCGCGACGCGAAGCTCGTCCTCCCGGAGCTCGTTTCGACGCGGACCGAAGTCTCCTTCGAGCACGACGTTCAGTCGGTGCTGGATCGACGGTGCGTCGTTTGTCACAGTTGCTTCGACGCCCCCTGTCAGCTCCAGCTGGGCTCGCTCGAAGGCGTTCGACGCGGGGCGAGCCAGGATTCGATTTACGACACGACCCGTCTCTTGCCTCAGCAACCGACTCGGCTCGGGATCGATGCCGTCGACGAAGCAGGGTGGCGCGAGCTTGGGTTCCATCGCGTCGTCGGTACGGGTAGCGAGGAGAGAGGGGTTCTGCTCGACATGCTCGCGCTAGGTCGGGCTCGCCCCGTCGAGCCCGGGGTGCCACTGCCGGCGGACTTTCCCCTCGCCCTCAGTCGGGAGCTGGCTTGCCCGGCACCGAATGAGCTCGAAAGCTACGTGGATTCGCACCCGACGGGTGGAATGCCGTACGGAACCGCTCCTCTCGGTGAGGACGAGCTCGACGTGCTCGTCGCTTGGCTCGATGGCCGTGCGTCACCCGCTTCGGCGCTCGAGCC
>JAJCXL010000189.1 GCA_029263435.1 Acidobacteriota bacterium
GCCGGGGAGCTCATGCAAGTGTTGAGAGCGACGTCGTCGCTCGAGCCGAATCGGCAACGATCGGATGAAGTCCGCGAACAAAACCGGGTGTGGGACGAAGAGCTGTCCGAGATGTCCTCCTCGACGTCGAAGCTCATGCATCCGAGGCGGTTCTTGAAAGAGCTCTCGGAGGCGATTCCGGATGACGCGATGGTCACCACCGATGTGGGAAACAACTGCTCGATGTCGAACGGCTATCTGAAGTTCAAAGGCCCGCGCCAGTTCTTCCCGGCGTTGTCTTGGGGTAACTGCGGCTTCGCCTATGGGGCCGCTTTGGGCGCCAAGCTCGGGGCTCCCGCCCGCCCGGTCTTCGCGCTTCAGGGCGATGGTGCGTGGGGTATCTCCGGTCTGTCCGAAGTCATGACCGCGGTGCGCGAGGACATCCCCGTGATCGCGGTGGTGTTTCAAAACCACGAATGGGGAGCGGAGAAGAAGAATCAGATCGATTTTTACGACAACCGTTTCGTCGGCATCGATTTGGCGAAGAGCCCGGACTACTCCCGCATCGCTGAAGACATGGGCGCGAAAGGGATCCGCGTCGAGCACTACGGAGACGTCAAAGACGCCGTCGCCGAGGCGGTGCGCTCCGGACGTCCTTGTGTGATCGAGGCGATGATCGAAGGCGGCGAGAAGGTACTCGCGGAGCCGTTTCGTCGTGACGCGTTGAGCTTGCCGGTGCGCCACCTCGATCGCTACAAACATCTCGAGATCGAATAGATGATGCAGCTGCTTTCTATCCATCTCCTGCTGCTGTTGGCGCAAGGCGTCGATACGATCTATGTCAACGGCACCGTCGTGACCATGGATGCGAGCGACAGCCAAGCGCAGGCCGTGGCCGTCCGAGGCGGTGACATCGTCGCGGTAGGGAGCCGGTCCGAGATCGAAGCCCTCGCGGATTCTGGGACCACGCGGGTCGATCTCGCCGGGGGGGTCCTTCTGCCCGGCTTTTACGCGGCCCACGATCATTTCCCGGGCTCGGGGAGAGTCGCGCTGTTCAGCGCGGACTTGAACAGCCCGCCGATCGGCCCTATTCGAGATATGGATGGATTGGTGGCCGCGCTCGCCGATAGAGCGAGAACCACGCCCAAAGGCGAGTGGATCCGAGGCCGAGGCTATGACGACACGCTCATCGCCGAGAAGCGCCATCCGACCCGAGACGACCTCGATCGTGCATCTACCGAGCATCCGATCTTCATCTCACACATCTCCGGCCACCTCGCCGTGGCGAACAGTACCGCGCTCCAGATGGCCGGCGTCGATCGAGACTCGCCCGACCCACCGGGCGGAGTGATCCGAAAGGACTCGCGGACCGGCGAGCCGAACGGCGTATTCGAGGAAGTGTCGTCGATGGTCTCGCGATTGATCCCGCCTCTCGACGAGGACCAACGGCTCGAAGCGGTTCGGTGGTCGGTGGAGGACTACGTCGAAGACGGGGTGACCACCGCCGTCATCGCCGGGGGCTCGGCCAATACGATGCGTGATCTTCAGCGCGCGGCGAAAGAAGGGATCTTGAGCCTTCGCATCGTCATGATGGGAAGGAAAGGGACTCTGGAGGAGCGCTCCCTCGGAGAAGAAGGCGCATTCGAAAGCGCCGCGGGTGACGAGCGAGTTCGACTCGGGGCCGTCAAGCTCGTTCAAGACGGCTCGATTCAAGGCTATACCGGCTATCTTCGCGAGCCCTATCACGTGCCTTTCATGGGAGACGCCGATTATCGCGGCTACCCTCGAAGGAGTCGGGAAGATCTGGCGGCGATGGTCGAACAGCTCCACCGCGCCGGCTTTCAAATCGCGATTCACGGAAACGGCGATGCGGCCATCGACGACATCTTGTTCGCGTTCCAAGAGGCTCAGCGAGCGTTCCCACGAGAAGACGCCCGCCACCGCGTCGAGCATAGCCAGATGGCGAGAGACGATCAGCTCGATACGATGAAACAGCTCGGAGTGTCTCCGTCGTTCTTCGTCGGGCACGCCTACTACTGGGGAGACCGCCATCGCGATATCTTCATGGGGCCGGAGCGGGCAGCTCGTCTCAGCCCGCTGAGATCCGCAGTGGAGCGCGGGATCCGTTTCACCGTGCACGACGACACGCCCGTCACGCCGGTCAAACCGCTCCAGCTCGTCTGGGATGCCGTTAACCGCATCACGACCAGCGGCAAGGTGCTCGGGCCTGCTCAACGGATCTCTGTAAGGGACGCGCTTCGCTCGGTGACCATCGACGCGGCGTGGCAGAACCATGAAGAGGGCCGCAAAGGATCCATTGAGGTGGGGAAAGTCGCCGACTTCGTCGTTGTCGAAGACAACCCGCTGACGGTCGACCCAGTGCAGATCAAGGACATCCCCGTCCTCAAGACGATCGTGTCCGACGCGGTCGTCTACGAGGCAAAGTGACGCTGGCGCTGCGCCGCGAGCGAGCCGGCGACGAAGCGGCCATCCGGCGGGTCGTCGACGAGGCCTTTGGAGGGCCGAGCGAGTCTCGTCTCATTGACGTGCTGCGAGATTCGGGGGAGGTCTTGCTGTCGCTCGTGGCCGAGGATGAGGGAGACGTCGTTGGTCACGTCCTGTTCAGTCCGGTCGTACTGGAAGGACAACAGGGGATGGGGCTCGGGCCGATGGCGGTCACTCCGGCGCGTCAGAGATCGGGCATCGGCTCTAGGCTCATAAGACTCGGGCTCGAGACGTTGCAAAGCTCGGCGTGTCCTTTCGTGGTCGTCCTGGGTCACCCCGACTACTATCCGCGTTTCGGGTTCGTCGCCGCCGAGACGCGAGGGGTGCGTTGCGAGTGGGACGTGCCGAGCGGCGTGTTCAGGATCCTCGTCCTCGACGAGCCTGCGATGAAGGGCGTCTCGGGAACCGCACGCTACTTGCCGGCATTCGGAGAGACGGTTTGAAGCTACTCGCGCTCAGCGATCTTCACGTCGGCTTCAAGGAGAACCGTGAGGCTCTCGAGACGCTGTCGAAACACCCGGAGGATTGGGTCATTCTCGGCGGCGATTTGGGTGAGACGGTCGACCATCTCGAGAGAGTGCTCGACGTCGCGACCGACAGGTTCGCTCGCGTGCTATGGGTGCCGGGCAACCATGAGCTTTGGACCCATCCCGCGGACGGTGCTCGAGGGGTGGCAAAATATCTCGAGCTCGTCGATTGTTGTCGGAAGTGGGACGTCCTTACCCCGGAGGACCCCTTCGCATTATGGGAAGGTGAAGGAGGTCCTGTCGTCGTGGCCCTGTTGTTCCTTCTCTATGACTACACGTTCCGCCCGGACGACGTCGCGGCGGAGGATGCGCTCGACTGGGCCGCCGAGACCGGCATCATGTGTGCGGATGAACGCTACCTCCATCCCGACCCCTATCCATCGCGCAGCGCATGGTGCGAGGCGCGCTGCCAGGCGGCGGAGCCGCGTTTGCTCGAAGCGTCCGCGAGTCATCCGACGATCCTGGTCAATCACTTTCCTTTGCGAGAAGAGCTCGTCCGGTTGTGGCGGATCCCGCGGTTCTCCCTTTGGTGCGGCACCAAGAGAACCGAGGATTGGCATCGGCGGTTCAATGCGAAAGTCGTCGTCCATGGTCACTTGCACATGCGGGCGACGGATTGGATCGACGGGGTCCGGTTCGAAGAAGTCTCCCTCGGCTACCCGCGACATTGGAACGTGGAGGAAGGGATCGACGCTTATCTGCGCGAGATTCTACCGGGCGCTACCTAAGCGGAACGGTCTCACGCACGAGCAGCTGAACGCGCTCGGGAGGCTTGCGACCCATCGACGCGGCCACCGCGTGTCGCCGTCCGCGCGAGAAGGCGGTGAACTGCCACCGCTCAGGTGTGTCATCGAGCTTGGGATCGAACGCGATCGTCACGTCTCGCTCCACGTCGAAGGAGAAATGCGATAGCGGTATCGCTAGCCCCATGCCGCGGGCTTTGATGTAGGACTCCTTGAGGGTCCAATACAGGAAGAACCGATCCCACTGCTCCTGGTCGGGGAGGCTCCTCAGAGCGCGTACCTCGGACGGGGAGAAAAACCTGTCGGCGACGTCGAGCAGGCGCCCCGTGCGGTCGCGGTCTTCGACGTCGACCCCGACGTCACGATTCCAACCGACGATGCAGGCTACCATGCCTCGGGTATGAGAGAGGTTGAACTTGAGCTCTCCTGCTTCACGGGGGGAAGCGATCGCCGGCCTGCCATACTCGTTGGTCTCGAAGCGCCACGCCTGGGGCGCGACATCCACGTAGCGTGACAAAGTGGTGCGAACGAGCGCGCGGGTCACGAGACACGTATGCCGGTCGCGCTCGAACCGGAACCGGTCACGCTTGTCGCGCTCGTCTTGGGTCAACAACGCGTCGTAGGCGTCGAGGAGCTCGGGGGCGCGGATGTCGTCCGGCTCGACGAGCCACAGATGCGCCTCGTGATCACCGATTCTCGTAGACCACCTCGTCACCGATGATCGTACGGGCCACTTCCGCTTCCGCCTGCACGACAAGAATGCTCATCAATGAAAGTCTATCCGAATCACCGAGACGCGTCGTCGGCCTCGTAGACATAGACTTCCGGAATGCTCCACTGTCGGCTTCCCGCCACGGTTTTGTTGATGAACAACAAGACGCGATCGACCTTTTGGGGAGCGAAGTCGAGGGTGAAGCGGGCTTTCGTGGGGTCGTCCACGAGCTGACGGACGAGCGCGACCGACTGCCATGGATCGGCTCGCTGGGCCATGCGAAAACCTTCCTCGTCGAGATAACCGTTGACGTCGACGTGGCGAGGAAACTCGCCGTAGGGAAACGCCATCCCGAGCTCGATGCGACGCAAATGCGTTGGAGCTTCGAATCGGATCTCGAAGAAATCGCCCTTCCGCTGGCCCAGATCGGTGCGCCAAGCGGTCTCCCGGCTCCCGTCCAGCGCCTTGTTGGCGTCATCCGTGCCGCTCGCGGCCACCTCGAGCGTCTTCCTGGGTATCTCACGGCATCGACACGGCTCGGGGGGCTCCTCCGCCTCCATGGGACGGAGCGCGACGACATACTCCCCGCCCAGTGCGTTTTTCTCCCACAGTGGGTCGTCGCTATCCGCGAAGGTCTGAACGACTGGAGCTTCGGGTAGCTGTCGGTAGGAGCGCCTCGGGTCGTTCTCCTCCCAGCGTTTCGGGTGCACGACCGCGTGAGAGACGCCAAGCGCTCGCAACAAAGTGACGGCCTCCCTCGTGGGGAAGCGCTGAAGCTCGTACTCGAGCAGCTCCATCGCGGGGGGATAGAAGCTCGGCTTGTTGAAGAGAATCGTCCGCTCGTGAAACGTGGAGAAGTAGGCGTCGAGCGTCACGTGCCGCATCGCGCGAAACGGGCGGGGAGGCATTTCGGCCACGACGCCAATGTCGTCGCGGTTCTCATCTAGCCACCGGTACACGTCCGGTACGCGCTCGCCCGTGGGAATCTCTCGACCCTCCACCCGATCGAAAGACCAATGTTCCGCGAGCACCAGGCCGGACAACAACAAAACGACTCCCACCGCTCTCGCAGTGCTTTGTCGCGTGAGGATCGATCGCACCCCGTAGGCGACGAAGATCCCGACACCCAACGTCACGAGGACGGAGAACCGATCCGGAGTCCGCAAGCCGTCATAAGGAGGGATCCTTTGTAAAAGCGCATAAGGGCCAGGGCCGAGAGTTTCTCCGGCGACGATGAGCGTCGGACCCGAAGAGAGAAAAAATCCCAGGAGGGCGACCGCTAGATAGGCGAGGCCGAGCTTTCGACCGGGCCCCGAATGGTCACGCCACAGGCTCATGACGCCGAGCACAACGACGAGAAGGACGGCATAACCGATGAAGTGATCGACAGCTGCCCGTCCGAATCCCAGCCAGCCGTAGAGCAAGCTCTCGGAGCCGGGCGTGAAGTAGGCCGCGAGGTCGGAGCTCGAAGGCGTGCTCGAAAACTCGTAACGGCCGTACAGTCGCCAATACGGCACCGCCACGAAGGCGAGAGCCACGCCGACGGTCGAGCCCGATAGCCCGACCGTCGAGAGGGAGCGCCACGTGCGGTGCTCTGGGTAGGCCAGAAAGAAAACGGGAAGCAAGACGGCTAGAGCGACCAGATAAAACGCCAGGTAGTAAAAGCAGGCGAACGCCTGGAGCATCGAGAGCACCGCGAAACCCACGAGATAGCGGTAGCGCCCTCGAGCGAAGAAGCGATGCAGGCAAAAGAGAGCTAGTGGCAGCCACTGCAACGTGATGAGCTGGATGCGAGGGAGCTGAGAAAAGCTATAGGCCGAGAACGTATAGGCGATGGCGCCCACCACCGCGCCGCCCCGGGAGCCGGTAAGCTCGAACGCGAGCAAGAGCATGGCTGTCGCGCTCAAGGCCAGCGTGACCAGCGTCAAAAGGTTCATGGCCAGCACGGGGTTGTCGAGCCACGTAAACATCGGCCAGGACAACACCCCCTGGCTGAGCATCGCTTCCGAGTAGAGCAAGCCTTGTGGGTGAGGGTAGAAGGCGTTCGCGTCGAAGATCTCGGGGTAGCCGTCTTGCCAGTGGGTGGCACTCCACCAGATGATCCACAGCCCGAGGATGGCGTCCCCGTCGTCGGGCAACCTTTCGTCGAGGTGGGCGCTCAAAGGCAGGAGCAGGACGAAGCTCAGCACCAAGAACAGGCAGAAAGCGCCCGTGACGTGACGCGGCTTCACGGGGCCTTCTTCCGGAACACGAACAAGTGGTTGAGCCCGAGCTGGAATCTTCGTCTCGCGATCAAATCCAACCCGAAAGGGGTGAAGATGGCCGGCGTTTCGGCCGGCTCGAAACCGAAATGCTCCTCGAGTCCCATTCCGTCGATCAGTCGCAGAAACTTCATCGCATCGAGGATGTGATCGACGATGGGTCCCGGCGTCGTGATGACGAGATGGCCACCGGTCTTTAGATGGCGTGAGCAAGCCTCCGCCAGAACCGACTGCTGCTCGGTAGGCACGTGCTCGAGCACCGCGGTCATCGTGATGACGTCGAAGGGGTCGACGTCACCGAGCGCTTCGGGGAAGCGGCCTGGAAGGAGCTCGAAGTTCTCGCCCCTTCGGGGGGCTTCGAGGTCGTCATCGATCCCGACGCCCACGCCGATGCGCGCCGCGAAGTGCTCGAATAGCTCACCCTCGGAGCATCCGATATCGAGGACCCGCGCGCCCGGTGCGATATAAGGAGCCGCCTTCCCGATGCGCCACCGCTGCAAGATGCGGTCGATCGTCTTCATCCGATCCGGCCACGGTGCCGACGGAGTCCCAGCACGCTGAGAAAAAAGCTCGAGAGCACGATCTGGAATCCGAGAATCAGCGCGAGCGCGGCAGGGATTACGATGCGCAGAGTCGTTGTGGGCTCCAACTCTCCGAATGAGCGGTCACCCCAGTCGGAGACCGCCCACCCCGTCGCGCCGAGCCCTAAGGCGATGAGAACGAAGCCGACCGCCAAGCCCACTTCGAGCGTGATGAATCCGAACAAACGATCGAGGCGCGGATCCTCCGGCATCAACCCTTCCAAGATCGCGAAGATCTTCGTGAAAAAGGCGAAGGCTACCGACTGATAGCCCACCGAAACGCACACGGCGGCATAGACCAGCGTGTGGACGTCCAGCGTCACCGGGCCGATCCTTCGGGGTCCGGGAAGGACCAGAAAACCCAGCACGCCGCCCAAGAGCATCAGGGCGATGCCGGGGTAAAGAAACAACCACCTTGGACTGTAGAGAAACAAGAACCGGAGGTGTCTCCAACCATCCCTCCACGTCCGAAGATGAGGCGGGCGGTTGCGGCCATCGGGTGACAAGGTAGTCGGCACTTCCGTCACTCGCATGCCGAGCAGGGTTGCTTTCACCACCATCTCCGAGGCGAACTCCATCCCGGTGGTTTGAAGATCCATCCGCGTCACGGCGTCCTTGCGGAACCCGCGCAGCCCACAGTGGAAATCACGAGACGGGCTCGGAAACAGCAACCGCCCAATCCCCGTCAGAACGGGGTTGCCCAGATAGCGGTGAAGCGGAGGCATCGCGCCTTTCGCGATACCGCCCTTGAAGCGGTTTCCCATGACGAGGTCGTGCCCGTCTCTCAGCTTTTCGACGAACGGCGCGAGCTGTTCGAAGTCGTAGCTATCGTCCGCATCCCCCATGATGAGGAAAGTGCCCTCTGCCGCCCGGATGCCGCCTAAAAGGGCGCTTCCGTAACCCTTGTGCTCGACGTGTACGACTCTCGCGCCGAGCCGTTGGGCGATGTCGACCGAGCCATCGGTGCTGCCGTTATCGGCGATGATGACTTCTCCGACGATATCGAGCGATTTCAACCCGCGAAAGGCCTTCTCGATACAAGTCGCGAGGGTCTCGGCCTCGTTCAAGCACGGCATGAGGATCGACAGCTCGATCGACTGCGGGGTATCGTCCGCCACGGGCGACATTCTAACGTGTTCC
>JAJCXL010000190.1 GCA_029263435.1 Acidobacteriota bacterium
AGCCGGAAGTATAGGGCTGGAACGCGGGATGCTCGTCCGCGATGGGCGGGGGCTCGAAGACCGAACTCGCCTCGCTCAGCGTTGGATCGTAATCGAGCCAGCCAGCCGGCGAAGACGATGTCGAATCAGACGAAGTCCCGAGCGCGAAGAGGTGCTCGATCCCAAGCTGCTCGATCACTTCTACCGCGAAGCGATTAGCCGACGGCTCGACGAAGGCAGCGGCGACGTCCGCGTCTCTGACGATATAGTCGAGCGCTTCTCTCCCCAGCTTGACGTTCAACGGCACCGGGACCAGACCGGCGCGCATCGCCCCAAACATGATCTCGACGAACTCGAAACGGTTCCCGATAGCCATCGCGACCCGGGCGGGTGGGTCGAGGCCCCGAGCCCGAAGAAGGTTCGCCACGCGATTCATCCGTTCGTCGAGCTCGCGATACGAGACGTCACGCGGCTCGGACGAGGTGGCGTCGATCAAGGCCACGCGATCAGGAAATCGGCGGACGGAATCCGCACACCAATAGCCGAGATTGTTCGTCAAACCGTTTGCGCCGCCTCTCTTCCGGCGATGCGGCCCCCGACGAAGCACTCGGCCAAGTTGCCACCCGAAAGATATAAGTGCCCGAAGACGCTACCGAGCTCCCCCGCGGCATAGAGGCCCGGGATCGGCTCGCCGTAGGCGTCGAGCACTCTCTGACACTCGTCGTGGACCGGCCCGCCTTGCGTGTTCGACACGATGGGCCACATCGGCGCGTAGTAGAACGGGGCCGTCCGGATGGCCATCATGCTCGAGCCGGGCCGCCCGAGCTCCGCGTCTACGGCATCTTCGCAGGAGCGATTCCAGCGCGAAAGCGTCCGCTCGACCCGCTCGACGGGGAGCGACAAGCCGCGGGCGAGCTCTTCGACGTCCTTTGCTTTCTTCAAAATCCCCGCTTCGACCTCCGCCAAGTTGTCATCGCTCCAATCGAGCTCCAGCCCCGGCTCATTGTACGTAGGACGGCCGAAGGGGTACAGCTTCCTCCCGACTTCATCCGCCACGAACCAAGCAGGAAGCCTAGGAAAATCTTGACTCTCGGGAGCGAAGCGCGCCAGGGGGCGGTGTCCGGTGTCTTGCAGATAGGGCTCGTACTCGTTCATGAAACGGCGACCGCCGCGATCGAGCAAGATCCACGGCATCCGGACGTCGCTCCGCTCCGTTCCGCCGGGAACCCAGTCGGGGAGCCTCTTGGTGCGGATCCCGAACGGATAGCTCGCATCCGGGTGCCGGAATCCATACGAGCCGTGGTAGTGCCACATGTGCCACAAAGAAGCTCCGACCGACTGTGCCATCCGAATCCCATCCCCCGTATTGCCGCGAAAAGCGGCGGAGAGGACGGGCTTCTCCGGCCAAAACTGCCGTTGAAGCTCGGGTGAGCCCTCGAACCCACCACAGGCCAAGACGACGGCGCGGGCTTCGAGAGAATCCCCCGCCCCTGCATCGATACCGCACACCTTGCCAGCCGCGTCTCGCAACAACCGGCGCGCTGCCCACCTGGTCCGGACCGGGATCCCTCGCCGCATCAAGTTGTCATGCACGACTTTGAAAAGCCGCGCTCCGGCTGGTGAGCCCTTCACGTGCGGATATTCGATGCCCGGGTCGAACCCTGGAGCTTCATCGATCGTGACGAAACCGAAAGCGTCACCGCCGGGCAGCGGATAGTTGCCGGGAGCCTTCCTTAGTCCCACGCGTGCGCGGCTCGCGACAGCGAGGTCTTCGATGTATGCCGGGAGCGTCGTCATTCCCTCCGCCAGGGTCTTCAAGACCGCCCTTGGCGTGGTGTCGCCATTCGTCGCTTCCAGATATTCCAGGGCCAGCTTCGCGTCGAAAGCGATGCGCACGCCGCCGGCCGAACATATCGAGATACCGCCGGGCGCGGCTTGTTTCTCGACGACCACCACCCGCGCGCCGGCATCATGCGCAGCGATAGCCGCCACCGCCCCCGCATAGCCGCAACCGACGACGACGACGTCCCAGGAGGCGTCCGAGAGAGGGGGCGGAGCGAGCAAGTCCGTCACCGACATGCCGTCGGGTACAAGAGCCGGAGCCCATCCACGAGCTCGCGGCCCATATCGTCCAAGATGGCTCTGCCCTTGGCTTCGGTCGCGAGCGTCGGATCTCCGAACACACCGGTCTTCGAAAAGTCGACTCCGGAGCCCTCTTCGGACGTAAACACTCCCGGCTGATAGAAGAGCGTCGCGGGAGCGTCCTCTCGACCTCCATAATCCGTCTCCGCCAAATCCATGCGAACGCTTTCCGGCTCGATAGCCAGGATCATGGACGTCTCCGCTTCGTCCCCGTGTCCCCCCATCCGCTGCTCGATGAGACGCTCGGTGCCTCTTCCCAACGCGCGAATGTCGACGGTGCTCACCCGTAACGCCGTCTGCTCGAACACGTCCCGCACCGCGATGCGCAAGGGCGCCTCGGTCGAAACACCGGTGTTGATCACCGCCAGATGCTGCACTCCGTCATGGGCAAACTTGGTCAGAATGTCTTTCAGGAGCGCGATGAAGGTCTCGGAGCGCAGATGCTGACTGCCCGGATAGCTCACGAAGGCGGGAAAATACCCGAAGGTGACGATGGGAGCGACGACGACCGGAAGCTCCGACATGACGCGCTCGGACAGGTCTCGAGCGAGCAAATAGTCGGTCTTCAACGGTAAATGATGTCCATGCTCCTTCGATTGAGCACCGATAGCGACGACGACGAGGCAGCCGCCGTCGAAGCGTGCTTTCGCCTCCGGCCACGTTAGATCGGCCAACCAAACACCCGGCGCTCGACTCACAGATAATCCTCCATGAACGCTCTGACCTCGGGCCCCCACACGAGAGCTCCCGCGCGCTCGAACCAATGTCCTTCATCCCGCGTGACGCCGAAGGGAGGGTAGATACGCGAGCGATGGGTTTTCTTCTCTCGCCGAAGGACCTCCGTGAGCTCCGTCGTCGGTGCGGTGCTGTAGTCATTCGCGGCCTGGATCAAGAAGAGCGGAACGTCGCACGCCCGGCAGGCTTGCTTCATCAGCTCGCGCAGCGCCGGGGTTCGCTCCCAATTCATGGCGGCACCCGCGAAGTCCACCGCGCAGCGAAACCGATCGCACTTCGCGGCGGCCAGGAGGGTAACGGTCCCACCGAACGAGCTCCCCATCACTCCCACTCTGGAGGCATCGACCGCCTCGAGGGTCGACACGTAGTCGAGCGCGGCAACGACATCGAGCGACTCGCGGTGAAGTCTACGGACGAGCTGAGCATCGTAGTCGCGAGTCCCGAACTCCGCCGTGACCTCTTCACGCCAATACCGACCCGGCGAGTTGCCGTACCCCCATCGGTTGGGGAAAAAACACGCGATCCCCCAACCTAGCAGGGCGGAAGCAACGGACGGCTTCGAGATATCGGAGCTTCCTTGCGTCACGCCGCTTCCGTGATTGAGGACGATCGTTCGGTGAGGCCCCGGGCCTTGCGGGACGTAGAGGAACCCACAAAG
>JAJCXL010000191.1 GCA_029263435.1 Acidobacteriota bacterium
TGAGCTGGTCGACCACGTGATCGAGATCGAAAAAGAGCTCGTCGCCGAAGCGATCGAAGCGGGTGCCCGATACGTCCAGTTCGACTTTCCGGCCTACCCCTACCTCGTCGATCCCGCTTGGGTCCGCGCGATCGAAAAGGAAGGCTGGTCCAAAGAAAAGGTGCTGCAGCTCGCGATCGAGAGCGATCAGGCCGTGATCGACGAGATTCCGGATGACGTGCAGAGCTCGATGCACATTTGCCGCGGCAACAACCAGTCGCGCTATCTGTGCGAAGGACCGCTCGACAGCGTCGCCGAGGCCGTGTTCCAAGACCTTCCCTATGACGCGTTTCTCGTCGAGTGGGAGGATCGCGACCGCATGGGCGATTTCAGTGCGCTTCGATTCGTGAAAGAGGGAGGACCTCGAATCGTGCTCGGCATCGTGAGCTCCAAGCGTCCCGCGCTCGAGTCGTTGGACTCGCTTCTCTCACGAATGGATGAAGCTTCCACTCATGTGCCGTGGGAGCAGCTCGCGATCTCGACTCAGTGCGGCTTCGCCTCGACCCAGGCAGGAAACGCGCTCACCGAAGACGACCAGTGGCGAAAGCTCGAGCTCGTCTCCGCCGCGGCCGTCAAACTCTGGGGTTGAGCACACTGAGCGCACGTGTTCTCCATGTCACCGACCGGTTGACCGATCGCGGCGGCGCGTATCGTCACCTCGCCGGCGTCGTGGCGTGGCAAGTGGCGCAGGGGATGGAGGTCCGCCTCGCCGCCGGCGTGGATGACGGCACGCTCAACCTTTCGTGCCCCGTCAGCATCGTTCCCCCGCTCGCGGCCCGGAGCCGGGCTCGGGTCGATCTCACCCAGCTGATGACGGAGGCATCACCGGATGTCGTGCACGTCCATACGGTGATGAATCCCACGGCCCTCGAGTGGATCGGCGCCATGAGCTCGGTGGTCAAAGTGTTGACGGTGCAAGACCACCGGGTGTTTTGTCCCGGGATGGGGAAGTGGACCCTAGACGGCCATCCTTGCACCGAGCGTATGTCCCAAGAGCTTTGTGAACAGTGCTTCACTGACGAAGCCTACTATCGAGACATCTACGCGCTCACCCGTGAGCGCTACGACGTGCTGGAGTCCTTCCGCGTCGTCGTCCTCTCTCGATACATGGCGCAAGAGCTCGCGCTGACGGAAAACTCCGTCCATGTCATCCCGCCGTTCGTTCATGGTCTCGACCTCGACGCCAGACCGAGTGGGGAGCCCTGCATCTTGTTCGTCGGGCGGCTCGTCGAAGCCAAAGGCGTCGCCGAAGCCGTAGAAGTTTGCAAACGCTCGGGTCTGAACCTTCCGCTCGTCCTCGCAGGCGCGGGGCCGGCGAGAGAGGCTTGTGGAGACGCGGAGGTACTCGGTTGGGTTTCGCACCCGCGGATGGCCGGGCTCTACCGCCGAGCCGTGGCGCTCGTCATGACGCCGCGATGGCAAGAGCCGTTTGGTATCGCAGGGCTCGAAGCGATGACTTTGGGGACTCCGGTCGCGGGATGGGAGAGCGGCGGCATGCGGGAATGGCACCCGGGGCCGCTAGCGCCTTGGGGCGATATCGACGCCGTCGCGGCGCAGCTTCGCTCCATCGTGGGCTCGAGAGTCGCCGAGCCCACGGGTTTCGACGAGGATACCCTCATGAAGCGTTTGCTGGCGATTTACGGACGGGACGTAGCGGTAAGCATCGTGGATCGGGAGCGATCTAGCGATTAAGCCGTCACTCTCCTCGTGGAAAGCGTGCTGACGGATTGATGCAGAGCCTCGAGCTCGGAATCTTTGAGAGCCAATGCATTCTCCGCCGCCGACAGCTCATCGAGCGCCATGCTCAACTGTGCTTCGACGGCGTCCCAGTTGTGTCTCGCGTCGTCTAGCCTCCGACGGTAGTGACCGCGCTGGCGCTCGAGCTGCATGCCCCAGACTCGGTAGCCGACGGCCACGCCCGCAGAGAACACGACGGAGACGAGAACCATGATCTCAATAATCTCGAGAACTTGATTCAGCATGACTACCTCCGAACATGCCTAGTACTACGCGGTCGATGCTTGATGTTCTCGACTCACAGCCGTCCGGTTAGCAGTAGTACGACGACGATGAGAAGGACCAAGCCCAGCCCACCACTCGGGGCGTAACCCCAACTCTGGGAGTGCCCCCAGCTCGGCAGCGCACCGACGACCAACATGACGAGCAAAATCAAAATAATGAGATTCATTCTTTTTCCTCCTGTTGGCTGAAGAATATGGCGGCGTGCGATCGAACCCTATCGGGTAAGAGGCGTAGGCCTGGAGGAAAACAACCCTAGGGCGGCGGCGTACGACTCTCGATCCCGGACGTTTCGGCGACAGAGATTCGCGAAGGCGCTGTCCGGCGGGAACTGTCGGTGTTCAGAAATACGAGCGAGTCGCGCCCGCGGCCAATCCCCGCGCGACGACCGGCGACGGAGCTGAAGCGCCGCGGTATCAGCTATGCGACCGTTGCTGCGCGCGCGGTGTATCAGCCTCGAATGACGTTATGCACCGGGAGGATTCGGGGCTCCGCCGGGGCGACCCCGGCCGCTTCCAGAACGGAGATCAGCTTTTCGGCGAACTTCTGCATCTTTTCGGACGACTCCCAGTGGTCGAGGACGAACCAGCCACCGTCGACGCGGCAGGAGATGTGATCGATCCGGCCGTCCGGTGCGCCCAGGCCCGCCGCTTCTAGATCCTTCACGGTGCGGTCGTACTGCTCTGTCGTCATTCCCGGTATCTCGAAAATCGCTGCGATGGCCACGGTTCCTCTTTAGAAAATAAAACAACATTCTATAGGAATCCGTTCCTCGAGGGGAGAGCGAATCATGGTGACGCCGGGCTCACGCGAGCCGTGCTCTCACAAGAAATCAGGCGAAATCCTCGGACAAATAGGGGCGAGAACCGATGTCGCGGCGCGCTCGGTCTCGACACACTTGGTCGTCATGCTGAACGACTGGAAGCCATACGAACCCGGGCCGGCGTCTAGCCCCGCGCTCGAACGACATCCTTAAGGCGGGTTGGAGACGATGCAAGTGCCAGCGGAACGAACGCCGCGCGATTCCGGACTTTCGACGCGAGCGCAGCCGTCAGCCCCGCGTTTAGCGGAGACGACAGCGGGCGGCGACCGTCGTGCCGGCGAGGCCGTCACCCGCCGGCTCTTGGGCATCATCGCCGCGGTACTCGTCATCGGGGCGCTGAAGCTTGCCTCGCCGGTGGCGCTTCCCCTTGCACTCGCGATCTTGCTCTTGGCTATCGTGTGGCCGATCCAGGAGCGCCTCGAAAGCCACCTCGGTGGACGCTGGGGGACGTTGGTCAGCATGATGACCGTCTTCGCCCTCATGGCGGTGTTCGTCGCCGCCATGTTCGTGGCTACCCGCATGATCGCGGAGCAACTACCGAACTACCAGCCGGTCGTACAGCAACGCTATCAATCTATCGTCGAATGGATGTCGGCGAAGGGTGTCCCTTTCGAGCCCGATCGGGACGACATCGTCGCGGCCGCCGGACGCGCGCTGAGCGTTTTCGGCTCCGGTATCCAAGGGGTGTACTCACTCGTCGGACGTCTCGTGCTGGCCCTTTTGTTTTTGATGTTCGGACTTCTCGAGCTTCCCGCTCTCTATCGCAAACTCCGCAAAGCTCCCGATGACAGCCCGACCGCGAGGGTGCTGCTCGCATCCAAGACGATCGGAAGGCGCTATCGGCAGTACATGTGGACCAAGGCGCTCACGAGCGCTCTTACCGGGGTGGCGACGACGTTGTTTTGTTGGGCCTTGGGCCTCGACCTCGCTTTCGTGTGGGGTCTCGTCGCGTTCGTCCTCAACTTCATTCCCAATATCGGATCGATGATCGCCGTCATCCCGCCAACGATTCTGGCGTTTCTTCAATTCGACGACCACTGGTACGGGCTTCTTACCCTGATCGGGCTCGCGTTCGTTCAGTTCTCGATCGGAAGCTATGTCGATCCGCGGATGCAAGGCAAGAACCTGAAGCTCTCGCCGTTCGTCGTTCTGCTCTCAATCGTTTTCTGGGGTTGGATGTGGGGCGTGGTCGGAGCCCTCGTCGGTGTGCCGATGACCGTCGGTGCTCTGGCGTTGTGCCGCAACTTCGAGCGCACGAAGTGGGTGTCGGTCCTTCTCGCGGACCTCCCCGCGCATGATTGAAATCCCTTCGAGCAAGCTAAAAGTACCTATGTCAACGCACAACTCCTTCGGTCGTGATGACGGCGGGAGCGACTGCTCGCGTGGCAACGATTCGGAAGTTATTTCCGGTCAAACTTTCGGGTTCTTGAGGTCGCCGGACTTTCCCGAGACCGAGGCCTCACTTAACCCGTGTCCATCGCGGCTCAGCAACATCGAATTACTGGCACGTGCCGTGCAGTCCTAATGAGTCACAGGAGGAGACGGATGGCACTTTTTGATGTCGTCCGAAACGCGCGAAGGAAACTACCGCGATGAATCAAGTCAAAGTTTTCGTACTCCTCGCGGGGCTGACCGGGCTGTTTGGAACGGTCGGGTTTCTGGTCGCCGGGCGAATGGGAATGATCCTCGCGCTCGGATTGGCGACGGTCATGAACGTCGTCGCATTCTTCCGATCCGCGAAGATGGTGCTTCGGGCGTACCAGGCCCGCGTCGTGAGCGAGAGCGAAGCGCCCGAGCTCTATCGGATCGTGGACCGACTACGGCAGCGTGCCGGATTACCGATGCCCACAATCGCCATCGCTCCGCACTCGCAACCAAACGCCTTTGCCACGGGTCGCAACGCCGACAACGCCGTCGTTTGTGTCACCGAGGGACTCATGCGGCTGGTTGACCAGGACGAGCTCGAAGGCGTCCTCGCGCACGAGCTGGGACATATTCAGAATCGGGACATGTTGCTTCAAACCGTTTCGGCGAGCATCGCCGGCGCGATCGGAAATCTTTCGAGCTTCGCCATGGTCGGCGGACAGAGGCGCCGAGGAGGCTCGCTGCTGGGGCTCGTATTCATGGTGGTCGGACCCATCGGCGCGATGATCCTGCAGTTCGCCATCAGCCGGCAACGGGAGTTCGAAGCGGATAGAGCAGGGGCGGAGATCAGCCGTAAGCCGTTGGCACTCGCGAGCGCTCTCACGAAGCTCGCTTCTGCCGCACAAAGAGTTCCGATGCGCATCCCACCGTCTGTCGCAGCCCTCGCGGTGGTGAATCCTTTGGCGGCATTCGGGGGGGTGACGAAGCTCTTCGCTACCCACCCATCGACGGCGGAGCGGGTCCGACGGCTCGAAGCGCTCGCAGCTGAGATGTGAACGACACAACCAGGATCTGAACAGCTAGTCGATACGTTAGAAGAAAGGAGAATCAAATGGCCAAGACAGTGAGTGCGGTATTCGATACGAAAGTGACGGCAAGCGATGCGCTGGAGCGACTCATCAAGCATGGGTTCAGCGACAAAGACGTCAGTTTAATGATGTCGGACGCGACGAGAGGACGTGATTTCTCGATCGCAGTCGAGACGAAAGCCTCGGAGGGGGCGGCGGCAGGCGCCACCATCGGTGGTGCGATCGGAGGCATCGCCGCAGCAATGATCGCGACCGGCGTACTGGCTGCTCCAGGAATCGGATTGCTCGCTGCCGGTCCGCTCGTCGCGACTTTGGCGGGACTGGGCGCCGGCGGTGCGGTCGGCGGCGTTTCGGGTGCCTTGGTCGGTCTGGGCGTGCCGGAGCATGAAGCGACGATCATCAACGATGAGCTCAAAGAAGGCGCGATCCTCGTGGGCGTCCGCGCGCACGACGATCAGATCGAGCAGGCCGAGACCGTTTTCAAGGATACCGGCGGACGAAGCATTCGTGCGTACAGCGCTTGAGTCGTTCGCAGCTCGGGGTGTCGGGTGCTAGAAGCGAAGTCATTCTCTCCAAGCGGAGGCACACGTCGGTTACGCCCGGACTGTCTTCGAACGAGTCCGCCTGCCGGGTGCGGGCGGACTCGATTCGCCCAGCCTCTCCGCAACGACGTCGACCGCGACTTGTCGCGGCGGTGAGGCTTGCGGAAGCGAGAATCCCGCAAGCGGCAGACACATAGGTCGTCCTAGCCCGATCCTCCCTGCTGTGGGTGAGAATGAGAGGACTCCGCAGCGTGTCAACCCTTGTTGGTGACGCGTATCGCTCATTTTATCGTCTCAGAACCGTGTAGTCCGGAAACCTTTTAGTCCGCGAACGCGTCCTACACGGTGGAGGACGACTCGTGCGCTCGTTTTGGTTCGATTTGAAGGTGGCGATTCGCGGGCTGCTCAAGGAGCGCCGTTTCGCCCTGGTCATCGTGTCGTCTTTTGCGCTCGGCGTCGGAGCGAGCGTGACCATCTACGGTGCGGTCCACGCCGTGCTGCTCGCGCCATTGGGTTTTGCGGACGAACAACGGCTCGTCGCGGTGAGCTCCGTCCAGCCGGCCGAAGCTCTAGAGGTGCGCGGGAACTTCCTTCCGGACTTTTGGTTCTGGCGAGAGCGTGCCGAGAGCTTCGACGAGGTCGCTTTCTTCGGGTGGCGCTCGTGGACCCTGACCGAGGGCGACCGGGTCGAGCGCGTCGAATCCGTCGCCGTGTCCGCGAACGTGTTTCGCATGCTCGGAATGGAGCCCGCGCTCGGTCGTAATTTCGTGCCCGAGGATGAAGGGCCTGGGCCCGCGGATGTCGTAATCGTCTCGCACGGACTTTGGCAGCGCGTGTGGGGCGGGGACCCGGAGATCGTCGGCAAGGCCTTTCAGCTCGACGGTGCACCCGTCACGATCCTCGGTGTGATGCCGGCCGATGCCGCTTTTCCGTCGGCGCGGGCAGAGCTGTTCCGGCCGGTAGGCTATCTGGAGCGCTACGAACAGTCTCCTTACGGACGTGAAGAAAGAGACTTCGAGGTCATCGGACATCTCGGCCCGGGAGTAACGCTCGAGCGAGCCCGCAGCGAAATGCGCACACTTTCGCAGGCGTTGGGAGAATCCTTTCCCGCCACCAATGCCGGGTGGAGCGCGCGAGTCACGCCGTTGAGAGAGCACATCGCCGGAAACGCGCGCGTGCCCCTTCTGGTCGCCTTCGCCGCCGTGGGCATCGTCTTCTTGATGGCGTGCACCAACATCGCGAACGTGTTGCTGGTGCGAGCGATGGGGAGACAACGCGAGACGGCGGTACGGAGAGCCCTCGGAGCCGGTGGAGGACGACTCCTCCAACAGCACGTCGCCGAGAGCTTGGTGCTCACGCTCGTTGGTGGACTCGCTGGAGTCGCGCTGGCCTCGTGGCTGACATGGCTGCTGCTCTCGTTCGAGCCTGGGCTCTTGCCGCGGGTCGAGACCGTAGGCATCGGAGCGGCCGGCCTGCGTTTCGCCCTCGTGCTTTCCCTTGCGACCGGGCTCGTGTTTGCCGCGGTCTCCGTTTTGCATCGGGCACCCAGTCTGTCCGGCGCTCTCCGGCAAGGGAGCGGTCACATTGGTTCCGGGCGCGAGGGGCAGCGACTCCGCATGGCGCTCGTCGCGGGACAGATGGCGATGGCCTTGGCGCTCGTCGTCGGCGCAGGGTTGCTCGGGCGTGCGCTTCATGACCTGTCCCGCGTGGACCCCGGCTTTCGACCCGAGGGTGTCTACGCCTCGCACATCATTCTCGGGGGTCGCTATCGCCAGGACAACGAAGCGCGTCGCACCTATTTCAAGGGGCTCGTCGACGAGGTCCGGCGACTCCCCGGCGTGAGCGCCGCCGCGCTGAGCACGACGCCTCCGATACCTGGGATGGGGATTCAGATCGAGGTACCGTTTCGCGGAACCGAAGGCCCACTCGTGACGGAGTCGGATGCGCCTCGAGCCGCTTTCCGGGTGATCGGGCCGCGCTATTTCGAAACGATTGGAACGCCCCTAATGCGCGGACGAGACTTCACCGAGACCGATACCGCCGACACCCCGCCGGTCGTGATCCTCAATGACACGCTGGCCAAGCTCGCCTTTCCGGGCGCCGACGCAGTGGGGCGAGGGCTCGACGTCTACATGTTTGACGAGCGACACCGCATGGAAGTCGTCGGCGTGAGCGCCGATACCCGCTTCGCCGGCTTGGATCAGCCCGCCCGTCCGGCTCTATTTCTCGTCCACCCGCAAATGCCTTTTCTCGGGATGGGCGTCGTGGCGAGAACGACGCTCGGGCCCGCGACTTACGGCGAGATGATCCGGCGCGCGGTGCTGGCCCAAGATCCCGCACATCCGGTCCTGCGAGTCGAGTCGCTAGAAGAGGCACTCGCCGGCTCGTTGGCTCTCGAACGTTTCTATGCTGTTTTGCTCGGACTGTTCGCGGCTTGCGCCCTCGCGCTCGCCGGCTCCGGGATCTACGGAGTGTTCTCGTTCTGGGTGAGTCAGCGCGGACGCGAAATGGGGCTTCGCTTGGCCTTGGGCGCCACACGCTCTGACGTGAAGCGGCTCATCCTCGCTCGAGGGCTCACCGTCATCGGCCCGGGCGTCGTGTCAGGATTGGTGCTGGCCTTGGGTGTGTCGCGTGGCCTCGCGGGAACGTTTCGAGGCGTTGCCCCCATGGATCCGTTCGTGCTCGTTGCGGCGAGTGCGCTCCTGGCGACGGTGGCTCTGGCTGCCTGCTGGGTTCCTGCCACGGTCGCCGCGAAAGTGCCGCCGACGGTAGCCCTTCGCTCGGACTAGCGTTACCCTGACGCCGTGAAAAGGCGTTTGGTGCTCGCGGCGTTCCTGCCGTGGATGGTGGACGCCGCGCCCCGCCGACACGCATGACACGCATGACACGCATGACACGCATGACACGCATGACACGCATGACACGCATGACACGCATGACACGCATGACACGCATGACACGCACCGCCCCCTCGTCGCGTTGGCACATAGGAGCTCTCGTCGACCTCTCGGCCTACGCTTTCAGCTGGATCTTCATCCTCATCCCGCTCGAGCTCTTCGTGCAGCCGGAAGAGCAAGTGATCATGCTCTTGATCATCGTCGGGCTGACATTCGCGCATCGTCACTACGGTCTGCCCTACGTCTACCTCGACGGTGAGATCTTTCGTTCCCACTCTCGGCGTTTCGTCTGGTTCCCGCTCGCCGCATTCCTCGTGTTCGTCTCGTTTCCTTTTCTTTGGGACAGCCCTGCGAAGGTCGTGGTCGCAGCGATCGTGTTCTTCGCCGGCGCGTGGAACGTCTGGCACGTCTACGCTCAGAAGTTCGGCATCCTTCGGATGTATGCCGCCAAGAGTGGAGGTGTCTCTAGTCCTCGATGGTCCGACCGGCTCTTGCTGTTTTGCTGGGTGCCGCTCTACGTGGTTTGGCTGGGACCGAGCTACCGGACTCAGGTCGAGACGAGCTTTCCGACCGCGAAGGCCTTCACGCTGCCGCTCATCGACCAAATGGCTGCGTTTTCGGGAGCGCTGATGGTCCCCGCCGTCGCATGCGTGGTGTTGGGATTGGGCACCTTCGTCTACTTCGAATGGAAGGTGGAGCGGTTCCAGAACTTACCGCGATTGTGGATGGCGCTCGGCACGTCGCTCCTCTCCGCGTCTTTTCTCGTGGCTCACCCGGTCCGGGTCTTCATGGCGTTCGCGTTCTCTCATGCTGTCGAATACATGGTGTTCGTCATCGCGTTTCAGAAGCGACGCTACCGCGACAGGCTTCCGCACGATCCTCTCCTGGGGCGACTCCTCGAGCGGCCGGTGCTCGCTTACGGACTATTCACGCTTGGACTGATCGTCCCGTACTTGCTCGCGCGCTTCTGGGGCTACCTTATCGTTCCCGAGGCAGACAACCCGGTGCTGCTCGGCACGACCATCGAGCGATGGGCGTTTTATTTCAGCGTGCTGCAATCGCTAGTGCACTTCTACTACGATGGTTTCCTTTGGAAGATGCGTGACCCGGCGTTGACGGCGAATCTCTAGGACAAGACACTAGCGGCCGACCCGGAGCTTGAGCCCCATCATCAGCGTTCGAGGCAGCCCAGGGCGAGCGCCGGCGGGCCGGCGGGCGACGATGTAGGACGCCCCTCCGATGTTCTGTACGTTGGCGAACGCTCGGACATGGTCTGCGAGATCGATCTCTCCGAACACGTTCACGACCGCGAAAGTGTCGGTCGCCTCCTTCGGGTTGATGGGGCCTTGGCTCGCGACGGTTCGCATGCGGGCGTTCACGTTGACATCCGCTCCCACGATCCATCGCTTCGCTTCGAGCGCCATCGATGCGTAGAGCTGATGCGGTGACAGATAAGGAAGCTCGTCTCCGATCGCGACACTGCCCCAAGGCGCATAGTCGCTGACGAACGCGTTTTGGAACTCGGCGTCCGTGAAAGTGTACGAGGCGCGAAACGGGAGTCGGATCCCAGAGTGAGAGCCGGACGCGAAGTCCAAGCTGACCGCGGCTTCGAGACCCATGGCCCGTGCCTTCCCACCGTTGACGAGATCTCCTTCGCCCGTGCCGCCGCCCGAGAGCGTATCGGCTCCGAGCAAATTGTTGTAGTCGGTGAAGTAGAACACCACTTCCGCCGAGGACGGGTCTCTGCCCGTCCGAAACCCGGCTTCGTAGTTGACGCTTTTCTCGGCGGCGGTGAACGCGTCCGCACCCGGGCCTGGCGGGCTGAACCCTCTGTGAACCCCGCCGATGAGCCGCACCCTGGGCGCGATATCGAACGTCACGCCAACGCCGGGGATGACGGTCGAGACCGGGGTGTCTCTGACTCGTGACGGTCCTTCCGACCGCTGTGGATCAGAGGTCGAGAAGTCCTTCCGGACCAGGTTCATCGTCTCGTAGCGAAGACCGGGAAGAAGGGAGAGTCGGGACCATCGCAGTGTATCGCGCACGAACAAGGCGAGCGCGCTCGCGCCGCTCACTCGGTTGGATTGGCTGCCCGGGGTGCCGGTGCTGGTGCGGTTCATCGAGCCGTCGGTCATCTGATAGCCGTCCTCCCATTGGAGTCGGTCCTCCTCGTCGGCGTGGTAGCGAACCCCGAGCTCCAGATCGTGTTTCGTCTCACCGGAGCCGACGGACAGACCCACGACGGATTGAATCCCCTGAGAGACGTAGGTGCGATTGTTCGCTCTTACTTTGAGCGCGTCGACGCCGGAGCTCGCCCCTCGTGCGATCTCCAGCGCTTGCGAATTCGCTGCAGGATCGTCGAACAGATCGCCGAGGCCGGTTCCGAGCACGCTCTGGAGCTTGTACCAGTTGCGAGAAAAGTCGTTCCGGTAGACGGTCGTGGTGACATCGAGGCCGTTGGGGGTCGCGAGGAAGTGCTGCACTTGGAATTGCCGGTGGTCCCACTGGATATTGTCGGGCTGGGACGCGGCGTAGCGGCGCAAAGGTTGGGCCTCGAAATCCGAGTCGGTGAGACCTAGATAGGTCTCGTCGGCGTCTTGGGTTCCGGCTCCGAGCTTCAGCTCGATCGATTGAAAGATCCGAGCGGTGGGGGACGTGTTGAACCGCAATTTGCCGAGATAATCCTGGGTGTGGAAGCCGGTGCCGCCTCCTCCGTCGAGCTGTTTGAACCCGTCGGTGCGTAGCTGATAGGTCTCGAACAGCCACCCGACTCGCTGACCGCTATCGCCAACTCGCGCATGACCCTTGAGCGCGTCGTTGTGGCCGAGCGCGACGTTGGCTTCGAGGTTGAATCGGGTGGGGACCGCCGCCGATATCAGATTGAGCGCCCCGCCATTGGTTCGGGGTCCGAACTGAATCTGGCTCGAGCCTTTGAGCACCTCGATGGACTCCATCCTTCCCACCACGGGGAAGTAATACGCGGACGGAGCGGCGTAAGGCGCGGGGGCGATGAGAACACCGTCCTCCATCAAGGTGATCTTCGCGCTTCGCTCCGAGCCCGAGCCGCGCATACCGATGTTCGGCCTGAGACCGTACCCGTCTTCCTCCTGCACGACCACGCCGGGCACTCGGCGCAGGATGCGGTGCACGTCGTCGAGCCCCTGCTTTTGTCGGTCGAGCTCCTCCGCGTCGATGACGTAAGCGGAGCCAGGGATCCGCTCGAGCGCCTGCTCACTGCCGATGACGTTGACGCGCTCGCTCACGCGAAGCGCTTGCTCCTCGAGGACTTCCTCGAGCGTCTTTTCTTTCTGAGCCTCGTTCTCGATGGTTTGGTCCTGAGCGGCCACACCTAGGGACAACGGTGCTGCCAGGAGTAAGACTACGATGAAGTGGATGTCGTTTCGCATGAACGTTACTGTAGATGAACATGACATTCATTTTCAAGATTAATTTAGACAATGATTGTCATTGTCATTATTGGGCTCGTCCGGCCATGGGACGGCTCAGTCCGCACCCGAACGCTTCCGAGCGTGGTCGCGCCGCGCAAGTGCTAATGAATTGAATAGCTTAGCCGGTCGTCCCGCTCTGGCATCGACTTTGCTCGTAGGGGACCCTATGGAAACGCTACTGTCCGATCTTCGCTACGCGGTTCGTGTTCTCGTACAGAAGCCGGCCCTCGCGATTTTGGCCATCGCCACGCTTGCCGTGGGTATTGGCGCCAACACGGCTATTTTCAGCGTGGTCGACGGGGTGGTGTTGAGGCCGTTGCCTTACCCTGAGCCCGAAGAGCTCGTGATGGTGTGGCAAGACCACACTCGTAGCGACGGACCTCCCACCGAGTGGGTATCCCCGGACAACTTCTTCGATTGGCGAGATCAGAACAGCGTCTTCGAAAGCATCTTCGTCGTGGATAGCTGGGGCCCTACCCTTTCCGGGATCGATCGACCCGAGCAGTTGAAAGGCGCTGTCGTGTCTCACGACGCGCTCGCTCAATTGGGCTACGAGCCTGTGCTCGGTCGGTCCTTCACTCCGGACGAAGACGTCGCGGACGGCCCCAAAGTCGTCTTGCTCAGCCATGGATTGTGGACGAGCCGATTCGGTGCGGATCGCGGAATCCTTGGCGCCTCCGTCGTCGTCGATGGCGAGAGCGCGACGGTCATCGGCGTGTTGTCCGAAGCGACCGACCTCCCCATCGTCGGAGCGCCCGATATCGTGGGACCGCTTCAGATCGATGCCACGAACTCATGCGGCCGAGGATGCGTGTCGATTCGGGTGGTGGCGAGACTGGCCGACGGCGTCAGCTTGTCTCACGCGCGCTCGGAAATGGAGACTATCGCAGCGAGGCTCGAGCGCGACTTCCCGGACGAGAATCAGGGCGTCGGGGTCAACCTCGTCCCGCTTCACGAGGACGTCGTGGGGCCCATGAGGGAGGGCTTGTTCCTTCTGCTGGGGGCGGTGGGGCTGGTGCTTCTCATTGCTTGCGCCAACGTGGCGAGCTTGATGCTGACGCGAGCGGCGGATCGATCGAAAGAGGTCGCGACCCGGGTCGCCATCGGCGCCAGTCGCGCACGGTTGTTCCGACAGATGCTGACGGAGAGCGTGGTGTTGTCGCTGCTCGGCAGCTTGGCCGGCCTCGTCGTCGCTTTGTGGGGCGTGTGGTTCTTGCAATCCATGGTGCCAGGGAGCGTTCCTAGGTTCGAAGAGGTCTCGATCGATGTGCGGGCTTTCGCGTTTACGCTCGTCATCGGGGTGCTCACCGGGGTCGCGTTCGGCCTGATCCCGGCGCTGCGGGCTTCGCGACCGGACCTTACGGGCTCACTCAAAGCGGGTGGTCTTCGAGGAGGGGCGGGAGTCTCGTCCGCGCGGTTTAGAAGCGCGCTCGTGATTGGCGAAGTGGCCGTCGCTTTGGCGTTGATGATCGGAGCGGGCTTGCTGATGCGCAGCTTCCAAGCGTTGATGGATGTGGACCCGGGATTTGCGACCGACAACGTTCTGACCGGGCAAATCGGCTTGGTCGGCGCTGCCTATGAGGATGCGTCTCAGCGCGTAAGCTTCGTGGATCGTCTCCAGGAGCGCGTTGCGGCACTTCCGGGCGTCGAGGCGGCGGGCGTGATCTTCGTGCTGCCGATGGGTGGCGCGAACGCCGATGCGGGCTTTCGGATCGAAGGGCGCCCGGAGCCCCCTCCGAGTCAAGGGCCGGTCGCTTGGTATCGGCCCGCAACGCCGGAATATTTCGACACGATGAGAGTCGGGCTCGTGAGCGGAAGAAAGTTCACGCCTGCGGACGATCGTGAAGCCAATCCGGTCGTGCTCATCAATGAAGCGGCCGCCATGCGCTATTGGAGCGGCGAAGATCCGCTGCTCTCGTCGGTGCGGATTGGAGGTGCGGTGCGGCGCGTCGTGGGCGTCGTCGCTGATACGAAGCACTTCGGGCTCGACAGCTCTGAGCGCCCGGCGATGTATTTTCCGTTCGACCAGCTGGCGATGAATCAGCTCGCCCTGGTGGTCCGCTCTGCCGGTGAGCCCGAGACAATCGCTACGGCGGTGCGAGACGTGGTGTGGGAGATCGATCCGGAGCTCGCCATCGCCAACCTCCGTCCGATGCGCGACATCGTCGCGGGTACCGTCGTCCGGCCGCGCATGATTGCCGCGCTCCTCGCAGTTTTCGCCGGGGTCGCGATGACGCTCGCCGCCATCGGGCTCTACGGCGTCATGAGCTTCATGGTTCGGAGCCGAACCCATGAGATCGGGATTCGAATGGCTCTGGGCGCGAGTGCGCGCGACGTGCTCACCGGTGCCGTCGGTCGCGGTATGTTCTTGATGGGCATCGGCACCGCAGCGGGACTCGTCCTCTCATTGTTCTTGAATCGGCTCTTGCAAGGGTTCTTGTTCGGCGTCAGCTCCACGGACCTCGTGAGCTTCGCCACGGGCCCGCTCGTTCTAGCCGTCGTCGCCCTGCTCGCTTGCTACATTCCCGCGCGCCGGGCCGCCGGGGTCGATCCCGTCATCGCCCTACGCCACGAGTAGACGCGACGCTACGAGTAGCAAGTCGACATCGCCCTAGGCTACGCCACGAATAGCACGGCGACATCGCCCTAGGCTACGCCACGAATAGCACGGCGACGCCGGCGATCAGCAACGAGACGCCGACCGCGCGGCTGAAAATGACGCCTCGCGGTGCGAGCTTTTCGAGGCACATCACCAAAGTGAGCACGGCCATCCAGGCCAGGTTCATGACGCCGAGAACGAAAGCGAGCGCCATGAGGGCCCAGCAGCACCCGAGGCAGTTGACGCCGTGAGCCCACCCGGTGCGAAACGCCCACCCTTTGCCGCCGGTCCACCTCGTGAGGAGCTGCCCTATCGGGGAGCGACAGTGGTCCAAGCAAGCACGCTTGAGCGGCGTGAGCTGAAAAATGCCCGCGCCGATGAGTAACGTCGCCGCCGCAGTGGCGGAGACCACCGCGGGCCGGCCCGCGTTCAAGTAGAGCTGTGCGAGCGTTGCGATGAGACAGTACCCCGCCCAAACCGTGAAGTAGCCGCCGAGGAAACCGGGGGTCGCCTGACGACCGAAGAGATACATCCACGGGGCGAGCGAAGGCAACATCATCGCGACCATCATGATGTTCCACATCAAGAACACGCTCGTGAACCCGCCTTCATGCGGAAGCGCCCACACGAGGAGCCACGCCGCCGCGGCGACTCCCATGGCGAGCCACAGGCTCAGTCGGCGGTTACGTTCCATGCGAACTCCGACCAGAGGCCGTGCGTGCTCTCGTTGTCGAACCGGATGGTGCCGTCATCGTAGTGGGTGGTCCCGAAGGCCAAGACCTGAGATGAGGAATGGATCTGGTTGAAGATGTTCTCGAATCGCACCGGTTCACCGCGCTGCTCGCCCCGGATGGGCTCGACCGTCGCATCGACGACGCCCTCGATGCTCAACGATTTCTTGCTCTCGCTATCCATCATCTCTATCGCGACCGAACGAGTGGGGAGTCGCTCGGAGACGAAACGCGCCAGGATCTCCCACGGCCCCCCGATCCGGCCGAAGAACAACGATTCGAGGGTCTCGCGCTGAGCTTCGGACGCGTCATCGTCGACGAACAGGATCTGTTTCCACCCTCCGTCGACCATCCGGCGGGGGCTTTCGAATGCGATGACCACGCGTCGTCCGGCGAGGCTCTCTCCGGAGACGGCTCCATCCTCGAACGAGAATGCCCAATAGCCTTGGCAAGTTTCGTGAGTACACAACTGCTCGAAGTGAATGTGTCCTGGACAGACGAGCTGGCAGCTACAATTCTCGAAAAGCAATCCGTTCGCGGACCATGGCTCAGTGCTCATTGTCGGCGGGCCCTTTCGTTTCATGAAAACAGGTTAAGATCTCGAAGAACGCTGCGCCATGATATCCGCTTGATGACGAGACCCGTAAACCCGTGGCGCGCTCGGCCGACATTCCCCAAGGAGCGTAATCTGATGAAGCAAGGCGGAACGGTCAGCATCGACATCGCTGACGATTTTCAAAGCGTAACGAAGACGGTCAAGAAGCTGCTCGGCGACGATGTCAGGATCTCAGCCGAAGACGTGACCTTGCTCGCCAACGGCTGGCTGCGGCTCAAACGTGACGGTGACCACCTCTATATCTCTCCCCAGGCGGTGGCCTCAGTGCTCGTCGAAGATGGCCATTTGCCGGTCGACTAGAGTGTCTTACCCGGTCCGTGTGGCAATCCGGCGTGATTTGGGGTAGAAACCGTGTTTCTTCAAGGAGGTTTCATGATTTCAACGAAAAGGTCGCTCATGGTGGCGGCGTTGGTAGTGTCGTTCTCGGGGGTTGCGCAACTGCACGCCCAAGACGACGAAGCAGTGATTGGTTATCGACAGAAGCTCATGGTGGGGATCCGCGCGAGCGTCGGCTCGATCGGCGACATCATGAAGTTCAAGCTGCCGGTCGGAAACGCACATGTCGCGGCACACGCGAAGAACATCAGCGAGTACGCGAAGCTCATCCCGGCCGCGTTCGAGAAGAAGATCACCGCGGGGAAAACCGATGCCAAGCCCGAGGCATGGGCGAACTGGGACGATTTCACCGCCAAAGCCAACGTGTTGAGCGAAGCGGCGGCAAAGCTGTCGACCGCGGCTTCCGGTGGTGA
>JAJCXL010000192.1 GCA_029263435.1 Acidobacteriota bacterium
TCGAGGTTCCTGTCCAAGGTGCGTGTCCCGATTGCCTCGGAGCGCAGCGTGATTTTTTCGGAAGGTGCCGACGGTGCGCAGGCGCGGGCTGGCTACGCCACTACGAGCGCATCCGGTTTCGGCTTCGCCCCGGGCTCACGAACGGCGCTACGGTACGTCCAGCGAGCCGGGCTCATCAGAGCTTGACGGCGAGGGTGAAGATAAGTCGTTGAGCCGAAACGTGTGCACGATGCTGTCTTCGTCGGCGCCGTTGAGCCGGTTATGGGGGAACTTCGTCAAGAGCCACATCCGAAACCCGCCGAACGCGATGCCTAGTCCCAGAGTGACCAGCGCCACCACCCCAACGAAGAAGAAGGCGTTGAGGATGAACCACACGAAAGACGGCTCCGGGTCGGGATCCTTCAAGGTGAAGAACTTCACCGTCGGCTGGTTGGCCTGGAGTAGGAAGAATGTGTACAGCGACCCCATGACGCCCATTCTACACCGAATGGTGGGGTAACTACTGAGCGAGCGTCGGCGCGTCCAGCGTGACCGTCGTCGTCTTCGTCAGCGTGTCGTGATAGCCCCGAATGCCTTTGGCGACCGACTCCGCGACTTTCTGGCGAAAGCTCGGGTCGGACAAGAGCTGCTCATCTTGCCGGTTCGACAAATACGCGACCTCGACGAGAACCGCTGGCATTTGCGCGCCCAACAGCACGAAAAACGGAGCCTACTTAACGCATCGGTACCGGCGATCCTTCTTCGAGGTGTAGAGCGTCGAGGCCATCGAGTCTTGCACGTGCGTGGCGAGCTCGCGTGACTCGGTGATCTTGCCGTTGTTGATGACTTTTTGAAGCAAGTTGTCGAGCTCCGACACTCTCCGCGCGGAAGACGCGTTTTCTCGTGCCGCGACCTCGGCGGCCGCCGGCGTCGTCGCAAGATTCAAGAAGTAAGTCTCCGTCCCCCGAGGCTTCGAGCTTCGGCTCGCGTTGACGTGGATCGAGACGAACAAGTCGACGCCTTTGGAGTTGGCGATGGCAGTGCGCTCTTCGAGAGGGATGAACACGTCTTTGTCGCGCGTCATCATCACCTCGAACGCGTCGCGCTCGAGAAGCTTCGCGACCCGGTGCGAGATATCGAGGACCAGGTCTTTTTCTTTGAGGCCGCTCTTGCTCATGGTACCTGGGTCGTGTCCGCCGTGGCCCGCATCGATGAGGACCCGGCGCGGCTGGAGGCCGAGTTGTTGGTAGATGGTGTAGCCGTCTTTGCGCGGCGCCGGTGCGATGTTGAGCTTCGCCGTGCTCGTCGGCTCGGCCGCGGGGGCGCTCTCGGGCGCTTCCGGCGGCGCCGTCACCGCGGGCGTACCCGCTTCCGCGACGAGGACGGTCGGGGGAGTCGGGGCTTCCAGCGTCGGCGGACGTCCCGAGATATCGACGACGAGACGAAACGGCTCAGGCAGCCAAAAAACGTTGTAGTCGCTGACATTCTTGAAATCCAGCACGACCCTAACGGTTTCCGGCTGATTCTGTCCCACGCGGATCTGTCTCAAGAAGTCACCGTTGATGGGGAACGTCTTCGCGGCCAGCGCACGCGTTACCCGGGTGCCGATGAGATCGAAGTAGATCCGATCCGGGTTGTGCAGGCGTCCTTGACGGTACTTCACGTCTTTGTCGAGGTCGATGACGACGCGCGTGTACTCGCGATTCGAGTCGGACCAGTGACGGATGTTACGCACCCCCACCAAGCCCGAAGGCGTTCGCTCGGGTGTCGCCGCTCGCTTGGGTGGGTCGAGGTTTGCGATCAGACGTCGCGCTTCCGCCCCCTCGCTCGTGTTTGGCCATCTGGCCGTCACTTTACGCAGCTCGTTACGAGCGTTCCCGCGATTGAAGAGCTTGTCCGCGTAAATCTTTCCCCGATTGAGCCGCGCTTTCTTCGCCCACTTGCTGGACGGGTAACCGTCGGCGAGAAGCTTGTACGTGTCGAGCGCTCTTCTCAGCGAAGCGGCGTCTTTGAACCGAGAATGGACCTCGAGATAAATCTCTGCTTCGTAGTAGAGAGCGTCATCGCAATACCCACTTTGCGGGTAGTCGATGACGACTTGGCGATAGCTCTTCGCGACCTTCAGCCACGCAGACTTCTTCCCGAGCATCGCCTTGGACCGCTGGAGCTTCTCTTCGGCTGCCTTCGCGTCCTGGTAGAGTGCCGCCGCTGAGCGCTGAGCGACGGTCTCCGAGGCCGATCCCATCGAAACGATCGAAACTATCGCGAGGGCCAATCCGACCCGGACGAACTCTCTAATGCAGCTGCTGGTCGACTTCATCGAAGTAGTCCTTCGGTACGAGTACTTCACGCCGGTTCGAGCCCTCCGAAGGGCCCACGATCCCGTCTGCTTCCAACATGTCCATGATACGCGCGGCACGGCTGTAGCCCAGTCGCATGCGACGCTGAAGGTGCGAGGTGGAGGCGGCTCGACTCTCGACGACGAGCCGCGCCGCTTTGTCGAACAGCTCGTCTTTCTCGAACGCTTGAAACTCGTTCGACTCGGCAGCCTGGAGGATGGCCTCGTTGTACTCGGGCTTTCCTTCTCGGCGCCAGAACGCGACCAGACGCCCAACCTCGGCTTCGGAGACGAACGGGCCGTGAAGCCGGATGAGCCGCGCCGATCCCGGAGGCAAGAGCAGCATGTCGCCTCGTCCGAGAAGCTGCTCGGCGCCGTTCGAGTCCAAGATGGTGCGGGAGTCGATTTTCGACGCCACCCGAAACGCGATCCGAGTGGGGAAGTTGGCTTTGATGATGCCCGTGATGACGTCCACTGACGGCCGCTGAGTGGCGAGCACGAGATGGATGCCGACCGCGCGAGCCATCTGCGCGAGCCGGGTGATGGAGTCCTCGACGTCGCTGGACGAGACCATCATCAGGTCCGCGAGCTCGTCGATGACGACCATGACGTAGGGAAGAGGCGCCAAGGCTTCGCCGTGCTCGTTCTCTCGCTTCTCACCCGCCTCGATCGCCCCTCGAAGGATCTGGTTGTACTGGTCGATGTTGCGGACCCCCTCGGAGGCGAGCATCTTGATGCGGCTCTCCATCTCGAAGACGATCCACTTGAGGACGTCGCTCGCGCGTTTCGGGTCCGTCACGACCGGGGTGAGCAAGTGCGGGATGTCCTGGTAGACCCCGAGCTCGATCCGCTTGGGATCGATCAAGATCATCTTGACCTCGTCCGGCGTCGACTTGTAGAGGATGGAGCAAATGAGGCTGTTCAGGAGGACCGATTTACCGCTGCCCGTCGCACCCGCGATCAACACGTGAGGCATGCGCGCGAGGTCGCTGACGTAAGAAGCGCCGTCGATGGTCTTCCCCAACACCATCGTCAGCCTCGATGCGCTGAGCTGGAACTCGCTCGACTCGAGAATCTCTCTCAGACCAATGGTCTCTCGCTCCAGGTTCGGGATCTCGACGCCCACCGTGGACTTGCCTGAGATGCGATCGATCCGTACGGACTCGGCCTGGAGCGCCAGACATAGATCGTCCGATAGCGACGTGATCTTGCTGTACTTGATCCCCGCATCCGGCTTGAACTCGAACGTCGTGACGACCGGACCGGGATGGATCTGTTGCACCGCCCCTTGCACCGCGAACTGAGCGCAGCTTTGCTGCAGGAGCTTCGCGCGCTCCATGAGATCTTTCTCGTCCGCTTTGACCTCCTCGCGCCTGGCTTCGAGGATGCCGAAAGGCGGCGTGTTCCAGCGGCCTTTCTTCGGGGTGAAAGGCAGGATCTCTTGTTTTTGAGGCGTGACGCTCTTGGCCATCACCCGAGCAGAGGACGCGGCCTCGGCCGCCTTCTTCGCCTCGACATCTTTTTTCACCTTCGCTTGCTTGGCGTGTTTCTTGACAACGCGCTCACGAAGCTTTTCTTTGCGCTTGCTCTCCCTGCGGTGGGCGAAACTGGTGAGAACCTCTGAGGCTTTCCGCCGTTGCCAGTCCTTGGCGAACTTGAGCCCATTGCTCAAAGACCAATGGGTCGCTACCGTCAACGCGGTGAACCATAACGCCACCAGGAGGATGAACGCTCCGATCGGATTGAGGAGCGCCACCAGATAAGACCCGAGAAGATGACCGATGGCGCCGCCTGCCGGCGTGAGCTGACCCGCGAGAGGGATCTCCCCGAGAGCGACGGCCAACAGCGCCGAGAGCGTTAGAACGAGGGTCACGATGCCGATGGTCTTGCTGACGCGAGCATCGATGGGGCGGCACCAAAACCGGTTCCATCCCGAAGCGAACAAGAGCGCGGCCACGAGATAGGAGGCGAGCCCGACGACTTGCAAGAACGCTTCGGACAAGAACGCGCCGAGCGGGCCGATGAGGTTTTCGACCGACCGAGGCATGGTCTCCTTGAAGTACCAAGCCGGGTCGGTGGGCGCGTGCGACAAGAGGCTGACGGCGAGCATGAGCCCGAGCGCCATGAGTCCTACCCCTGCGATCTCCGATAGCCGCTCTGCGGGAACCGAGAGTGCCAGATCGTTTTTACGCGTGGCCGAGCGCGACGTAGCCAAGAACAGCTCCTCCCATGATGAGGCAGTAATAGCCGAACAAGTGAAATCTCTGTGACTCGAGAAAACGAATGACGAGTCCGATGGCGAGATAGCCGACGACGAATGCGGTGAGACAGCCCGCGAGGTAGCTCGGCCAGACCGCATCGCTCACGTCGGAGACGTCTTTGAGGTTGAAGACCGCGGCCCCGAGGATCGCGGGGATCGACAACAAGAACGAGAACCGCGCTGCCGCGGCGTGCTCGAGACCTCGAAGCAGGCCCGCACCGATGGTTGAGCCGGACCGAGAGATGCCTGGCACCAGAGCGACGCTTTGGCACAAGCCGATGATCGCCGCATCGACAGGCTCCACCCGATCGAGCCCGCGTTTTTCGGATCCCGAATGAGATGACTGCCGTGAAGACACCAACAGCCAGATGCCGGTGCCACAAAGCGCGATGCCCACCACCGAGAGCCGCTCGAAGCTGGCCTCGATCGAGTCTTTGAACAGGAGTGCCGCCACCACCGCGGGGATCGTCCCGACGATGAGAAGCACGATGAGCTTTCGACCCGACGCGCCGTCCGGCCCCGGCTTCAAGCCGGAGAGGACGAGCTGAACTTCGCGCCAGAAAAACACCAACACCGCGCCCAAGGTGCCCAGGTGAAGCACGACATCGAACAACAAGCCCGGCTGCTCGAAGTCGCTCATGAAATGCTGGCTGATGACGAGGTGGCCGGAGCTCGAAACGGGCAGAAACTCCGTTAGTCCTTGTACGATGCCGAGCAACATGGCCGTCAGGATGCTCATTTGGGCTCATACCCCACGACGACCGGCAGGATCACGGGCCGTCGGACGGATCGTTTGCGAAAGAAACGTTTGAGACTCGCTTCGATGGCTTCTTCGACCGCGCCTTCGTTCTTGGCGTCTTCGACGCTGAGTTTCGCGATGGCTTTGAGCATCGTGTCGTGCGCGTCCGACAGGAGCGACTCGGCTTTGTCGTTGTCGTTGAATCCCCGGGTCATGATGTCGGACACCGCAGGTGCTCGCCCCGGCGAGAGCGACACCATCGGCACGATGACTCCGGCCTCGGAGAGGTTGCGGCGGTCCCGCACGATGCAGTCGTCGACGAGCCCGAGGCCGCTTCCGTCCACGAATTGCGCATCGGTGTCGAAGTGGTCGACGACGGTGGTGGACTCTCCGTCGAGTCGGACCACGTCGCCGTCTTCGGCGATGAAGACGCGAGAGGCGTCGACGCCGGAGGCTCGGGCGATGTTCGCGTGATGATAGAGCTGGCGCCACTCGCCGTGAATCGGGATGAAGCTGTCCGGGTTGACGAGCTTGAGGACCATCTCGAGATCGTCCGCTGCGGCGTGGCCGGAGACATGGACGCCCGCTTGACCTTTTTGCGTGACGTCGACTCCGGCGCGAAACAACAGGTTGACGAGCCGATTGATGTTTTTCTCGTTTCCGGGAATGACCCGCGCGCTCATGATGACGCGGTCGCCGGGATCGAGCTCGATGTGGCGGTGATTGCCGGCGGCTATTTGCGAGAGCGCCGACATCTGCTCGCCTTGAGAGCCCGCGGCGATGATGAACTGCTCCGAGCGCGGCAAGCTGGTCAACGCGTCGATCGGAAGTTGCACGCCCTCGGGGATGCGCAAGTAGTCGTGCTCGACGGCGATGTCGACGTTATCGACCATGCTCCGACCGACGAGACAGATCTTGCGCCCCATCTTCGCGGCCGTATCGATCGCGAGCTGAATCCGGTGGGTGCTCGACGTGAAGCAGCACAGGAGCACCCTTCCTGGTGCATCCCGAACGATGTCTTCGATGGGGCCGGTGACGGACGCTTCCTTGCCGGTGCTCCCCGATACCTCCGCGTTCGTGCTGTCGGACAGCATGCACGCGATGCCTTCTTGGCCGAGCGCGGCGAGGCGTTTCAAATCGATAGGGGGGCCGACCGGGGGAGCGTCGTCGACTTTGAAGTCTCCCGTGTGGAGCACCTTGCCGAACGGTGTCTCGAGCACGACCGCGACCGCATCCGCGAGGCTGTGCGTGACATGGACGAGCTCGACGCCGAACCTGCCGACGCGAAAAGGAGTACCCGGCTCGATCACTCGCAAGTCGACCGAGTCGAGAAGGTTCTTCTCCGACAGACGCCTCGCGACCATCGCCATCGTCAGCTTCGTGCCGTAGACGGGGACCCCGAGCTTGGCGACGATGTGGGGAAGCGCGCCGATGTGGTCTTCGTGCGCATGCGTCAACACGATGCCGGACACAGCACGCCGATGTTCGTCGAGGTAAGACGTGTCGGGGAGCAGCACGTTCACACCCGCGTGCTCCGCTCCGGGGAACATGATCCCGGCGTCGACGACGACCATGCTATCGCCCATGCGATAGGTCATCATGTTCATGCCGAACTCGCCGAGTCCGCCGAGCGGAACGATATC
>JAJCXL010000193.1 GCA_029263435.1 Acidobacteriota bacterium
CGTCTCAGGGTTCTCGCCAGAGTACGAGGTCGAAGGGCAGAGCCGGGTTCACTGGTCCACCAAGCACGGAACCATCCGGCTACCGCTTTCCATCGAGGGTGGTCCCGTTCGATTGTCCTACCGATTCGCTCGGCCACTGCCGGGCCCCGCCGAGGTGGACGTTTTCCTGTCGGGTGCGCTCGTCGAAAGCTTCGCCTTTCCCGGCGGAAGATTTCGAGTGCGTGAGCTCGAGCTCGCGAGAGCGCCGACGGAGTCGGTGGAGATCGCGTTCGTCGTCGAGGCATCCCATCCGGAGGATCTGGGTCTGCGCCTCGATTGGGTACGACTGGAAGCGGGAGACAACGCACGGCTGGGTCTGGAGCCTTTGGCCGCGACGAGGCTCGTCGTGCTTCCCGCGCTGGTCTGGCTCTTGCTCATCGCGATGGGCTGGAGTCGATCTCGAGCTGCCGCGCTCGCCGCGACGGTCGGGGCCGCCGTCACCTTTGGGTTGCTCACGGACCCATGGCTCGCCTACCGACTCGCTGCCCACCTTCCCGGCGCGATCATCCTCATCGGATTGGGAGTGGTGGTCCTGGGTCGTCGACTCGTCGATCATGGAGTGCTCAGCGCCGTAGACGCGCGACGGCTACAGACGTTGCTCCTGGCGACGTTCATCGTTCGCGTGGTCGCGGTCAACCATCCCGACTTCTACCATCCCGACCTGCGCACCCACGCGCGCTTCGTGCAAACCATCCGCTCGGCGGGGACCGATTTTTTGGTCTCTCCATCCGAGCACATTTTGGCCCACGGAGTTTGGAAGCGGGAAGCCTATGGGGCGGAGTACGCGTTTCCTTACTCTCCGGCGTTTCATCTACCTTTCGTCCCGTCATCCCTCAGCTATGACGGACTCGTGCGGTTGATGCCGGTCGTCGCCGCGGCGTGGTCCATCGTGCCGATGGCGCTGGTGTGGTGGCTGGCGCGAAGAGTGGGCTTGTCTGTGTGGGGCGCTTGTTTGATGGCTTTCGTTCCGAGCTATATGTCCCGCTTGAGCTTCGTCTTCATGCCCTCACTGTTCGGCCACATGTTCGATACGGCTCTCGTCTGTTTCCTTGCGGTCTCTGCGGGCGCGCTGTCTACCGGGAACGTATGGTGGCGAGGCGCCGCTCTCGTGGCAGGCAGCCAGCTCGCTTATACGTCCGGCGTATTGAACAGCGGCGCTTTCATGCTCGCGCTGGTCTTCTTGCTGGTCGTCTCCGCCCCTCGAGATCGAAAGCCCATCGTCGCGGTGACGGTCATGGTCGTCGCGGCGTCGTTGTTCTCGGTGGCTCTGTTCTATCGCGACTTCCTCGGCATGGTGGTCGACGTCGCCTCTCGGGCGGCAACATCTACGGAGCAGACCCAGTCGCTCTATCCGATTCGCAGCTTCTGGGAGGTCAGCTTCGAGCGCACCCGATCTTTTTTCGACAGTTTGTATCCGGTTCTCACCGCCTTCGGGATCGCGCTCTTGTTCAAACGCGGCGGCCCGCAGCGGTTCGTCTTCGCTGCTTGGATGGCCGCCTACTTCCTGCTGCTGCTCGGACGCGCGAAGATGCCGGACTTGTTCTCACGTGGCCACGAAGCGCTCTTCGTGACACCGCTGGTTTGTCTCGCCTCAGGCGAAGTGTTGGCGTGGCTCTCTCGACGAGGCGGCACCGCCAGAGCTCTCGCCTACGCGTTCTTCGCCGCGCTCGTCCTCCAAGGACTGTTCTTCCAGTGGCGCGCGATGGCGGCTCAGCTCCTCCCCACGCTCTATTGATTGGCGGGCTTTCGGTAATCGAGCGGTGGAGGGCGATCGCCTACGAGCGATTCGTACTCGAAGCCCGGACCCACTCGCCGCTCCCACTCCTGATGCGCTTCGGTAGCGATCTGGGGGTTCTCGAATATGTCGATCGCCGTAAGGGTGATCGTCTTCGCCGCGACGATCATGCCTTTGTTACCGATCGTCATGCCGCCTGAAGCTATCGCCTGCCACGAATGCGCCGGCGTGCCCGGGACCCAGGTCGCCGCACGTAGTCCCGCCGTTGGAACCACCCAGCTCACGTCGCCGACATCGGTGGATCCGCCGCCGCCCTCCTCGCTCACATAGAACTCCTGGATCTCCGCAGCCGCAGAGACCGGAGGCACCTCGCGGTCGAACGACTGCTGTAGGGTCTCGGCAAAGGCTCTCTCTTCCTCCGTGTACGAAACGCCCCCCACCCGCTCGAGGTTCTGATGCATCTTGCGTGCGAGAATCTCATTCGGTAACAACGCGAAGATCCCGTGAATGACTTCGAACTCCATTTGGGTGTCCGTGCCGAGCGCGGCACCTTCCGCGGCTTTCACCACGCGCTCAAAGATGGAGACAACGTTCTTCGGATCCGGGTTGCGCACGTAGTAGTACACCTCGGCGAAATCGGGGACCACGTTCGGAGCGGCACCTCCCGACGTGATCACATAGTGGATACGCGTCTCTTGGGGGACGTGCTCCCGAAGCATGTTGACCATTTGATTCATCGATTCCACGCCGTCGAGGGCCGAGCGGCCCCTCTCGGGGGCACCCGCCGCGTGAGCGGATATGCCGCGGAAGCGAAACTTCGCGGACTTGTTCGCGAGCGAGCTCCCGGCGGAGGCGCTGTTCGAGTCACTCGCGTGCCAATGGAGCATCGCGTCGACGTCTTCGAACAAGCCCTCTCGGACCATGTAGACCTTTCCCGCGCCTCCTTCCTCTGCAGGGGTTCCGTACAGCCGGATGGTGCCCTGGGTGCCCGTTCTCGAGAGCCACTCTTTGACCGCGATCGCGGCGGCTACCGATCCCGTACCGAAGAGATGATGGCCGCAAGCGTGACCCGCGCCTTTCGCTTCAATCACGTCGCGCTCGGGCGAACGGTCTTGGGATATTCCCGGGAGCGCATCGAACTCCGCCAAGATACCGATGACCGGCTCGCCCGAGCCGTAGCTTCCAACGAAAGCGGTCGGCATCCCCGCGACACCCGCCGTGACCGTGAACCCGGCATCCGTCAGTGTGGTTTGAAGTAGCTCGGAGCTCTTCGTCTCCAAGTAGCCCACTTCGGCCCAATCCCAAATTTGTTGAGCGATGCCAGCGTACTCGCCGGCAAGCGCATCGATCCCCCGAACCACGTCGTCCGCGGGCTGGGCCCGAACGAGTCCAGCCGCAAAGCAAGACACGATGAACACAGACCATATCGTTTTGATCATTTCGTTCCTTTCAGTTGCGCCAAACGACCTCGATCTTATGCGACGGGCTCGGATTGGGCGAGCCACCTCGCTTCGAACTGCCGGCACATCTCGCTCACCCGCTCGGGCTCGACGAACAGGACGTAGGCGGCGGGCATCGCCATGAACTGCCAAATCTGTAGCGTAAGCGAAATGCTCGCGTGAAAGAAAAAGCCGGAGACGAAGTACCAGGGCTGGAATCGTTTCAGGTACAAGCCGATCGGAGCAGACAACTCGAACGCAATCGTGCCGTAAACCATGATGGCGTAGACCCACATCGGTAAGCCTAGCGAGGCGATGCCGAACGCCAAATCCGTGCCCCAGAACCCAATGAAACTGTAGTAGAGGATCTCGCCTCCAGCCCAGGCAGGAGAGAACACCTTGTGGAATCCGGTCCCAAAATAGACGAGCATCATTTGCAGGCCAATCAGCCGCGCCGGCCAGAAAGGGATCGTGTCTGCGAGCGGAAGGCCATGGTGACGCCGCCAACGAGCGCGGAGCGAGAAGACCTCGTCGCAACGACTGAAACACATCAACAGCGCGGTTTGCAGGAACAGCCGGTCATAAGACGCATCGAGCCGGTAGAGCGCCACATGGAAGAAATAAAAGTAGAGCAGGAAATATGAGATGGCGGCGAAACGGGTCCACCACCCGACGGTAAACAGAACCAGCGACGCGACGAGTGCACTGTACAGCGTCCCCGTCACCCATAGGGGGGTAGGCTTTAGCAGCCAGCCGAGAAGATCACGCGTCGTTTCCACGTCGGAGAAGCTGGCCGGAAACCGGAAGAACGGGAAATAGACGCCGTCAGTCGTGAAAAGAAACGAGACGTGTGGTGCACGCAGCAGCCAGTAAAGGAGGAAGAACGCGCCGAGGAGGATTCGAAAGATCGCAAGACTCTCGGGAGGGCGCGGTTGGAACCAGAAATCGTCCCACAGCTGCCACGCTCTTTGCTCCAAGCGCCTCAGGATTCGCAAACGAGGCTCCTCGATCGGGTATCGTAGAGCGTGAAGTAACCGTTGGGGCTCGCCGGCCAGCTCGCTCGATACAGGCGTATCCGGTCAATCTTCACTTCAGGTTCTCGCCGTTGGTAGATAGCGAGCAGCTGGCGCGCAACGTTGATGCAATCCTGCGAAATCGGTCCCCCGAGCACTCGATTCGAGGCGCCACGTGGCATCGGGAACAATTCCTGGACATCGACCTCACGCCACTCGGTTTGTGCCCTCCGATCCACGACGGTACGGGTCTCTAGCTCGGCGAGATAGCCGCCCACGTAAGGCGACCAACTGGAGAACACCCGGAACATTCCGTTATAGGTCCTCGCCAGACGTGTGTTGGGAGCTCGTATTCCAAGATCCGACAAGTTGACGATCGTTGCGACGTCAATGTAAATCACCGCAATGAAGATGACGCTGAGGAGAGAGCGTCGTCGGGAATCGAAAGTGGAGTCGGATTTGGGCATGCTGTGGTCTCCTGAACCCCGAGCGGTCTTGACGCCTGGGTCCACAGGATGACCCATAGATGGCATTCGAAAGCGAGAGGAATTCCTCAATCGTCCTACCCTCAATGGTAGGCTACGCTGGCTACCCGCGCCACATCGAAGATGCGATATCACCACTGGATCGGCCTCGTTACGGTTGTCTTCTCATCGCTCACTCTGCTCGATGCTCGATCCGCCGTAGCCACTCAGAGCGAGGCCTCGATCGAAGCTACGATCACGGATGAGCGCGATGGCGCTCTAGTGGGCGCCACCGTGGAGATCGCTTCGCCCACCCTACCTGTCGAGATCTCCGCCCTCACGGATGACCGGGGGCAGTTTCGGCTCGCGTTGAAGCCAGGGACCTATCGGATCGCCGTGCGGATGCCAGGCTTTCGAAGCGCGACCGAGCAGCTCGAATTGGTACCAGGCGAGACCCGAGAGCTTCACCTACGACTGCCCCTCGCGCCGCTCGCCCAGCAAGTCGACGTGGTGGCGGTCTCTCCTCTGGAAGGCGCCGACGTGGACGAACGACGGCTCCCGTCGACCGTTTCGTTGTTAACCGCCGACCAGCTCGGCGAGCGGCGAGCCCCTTCGCTGGCGGCGGCTCTCGATGAGCGGCTCGGCGGGGTGAGCTTAGAAGGCGCGACGACGAACCCGTTTCAGCCGACCCTGCGATTCCGAGGTTTTACCGCGTCCTCACTCCTGGGTCTTCCGCAAGGGATCGCGGTTTATCAAAACGGAGTCCGGGTCAACGAGCCCTTCGGCGATACGGTGCAGTTCGATCTCATCCCGCAGTTCGCGCTCGAACGGGTTCAGCTGAGCGCAGGCGCGGAGCCGACCTTCGGCTTGAACGCTCTGGGCGGAGCGCTCGCCATGCGTCTGAAGAACGGCTTCACCAGTGAAGGAGCCCACGCAGAGATCTTGGCCGGCTCGTTCGAGAGATGGAACGCCGTCGCGGAATGGGGGGGGCGGCAGGGCGCCTGGGGATGGTATTTCGGCGCCAATCGATTCGGAGAAGCTGGGTTCAGAACCGCGTCCGACTCGGACCTCCTTCAAGCGGTCGCGGATGTTGGCTATCGCAAAGGCCGGCTGGACGCCGGTCTTAGCCTCACTTACGCGAACACCTCACTCAACGGAAACGGTCCCGCCCCTGTGGATCTACTCGAGGTCGATCGACACGCTGTGTTCACGTTCCCGGATACGACCAAGAACCGTCTCGCTTTCTTGCAGGGGCGTGCAGCGATAGAGCTCACTCCAACCTGGTCAATCCAGATGGCCGGCTTCTATCGTGATCTCGACCGGCGGACCCTCAACGGCGACACTGCCGAGCTCGACGCCTGTGGGCCCGGCTCGCTTCCGGCCGGGGCTCCGAGCGACGCGTTGTGCACGAGTGACGAGGACGGACACCCATCACCCGCACCCCTGGTCGATATCGCGTCGGGCCGATTCTTGACGGAGCAAGACGCGAGGGGCGATGCGGCTCTCAATCGAACGTCCACCCGAGCGAAAGGCTACGGTGGATCTCTCCAGTCGGTGTCGCGGAGACTTCTCTCGGGTAGAGAGAACACGCTGACGCTGGGTGTCTCGGTCGATCTGGCCAACGTCTGGTTCGCTTCCGAAAGCGAGCTGGGCTCGCTCACCGCCGAGCGTAGCGTCGACGGGTCGGCCCGCACGATCGGTGTTTTCGGCGAAGCACCCGACGACCGATTCAACACGTCTCTCCGCACTGACAATCGCGCCGTGGGTCTGTACTTGAGCGACACGTTCTCGTGGACCCCACGCCTCCACGTGACGGCTTCGGGGCGTTTCAATCAATCTCGGGTCGAGATTCGTGATCGGCTCGGGACATCGCTCAACGGAGATCACAGCTTCTCGCGGCTCAATCCGGGGCTGGGAGTGGTGTTTCAAGCCACGAGAGACTGGTCGATCTTCGGGCGCTACGCGGAGTCGAGCCGCGCGCCGACCGCGGCCGAGCTCAGCTGCGCGGATCCGGAAGAGCCTTGCCGGGTACCGAATGCGTTCCTATCGGATCCACCGTTGGAGCAAGCGGTGGCGCGCTCGCTCGAAGGAGGTCTCCGCGGCAAGAAAATATTCGGCGCGCGAGCGGACCCTTCGCTCTCGTGGTCGTTCACGCTTTTTCGTACGCGCACTCGAGACGACATCCTGTTCGTTGCCTCTCCCGTGATCGGCGCGGGTTTTTTTCAAAACGCCGGAGATACCTTGCGGGTAGGGCTGGACCTAGACGTCTCGGGTCGACACGCTCCGCTGGATTGGTACCTGAGCTACGGATGGGTCGACGCCACCTTCGAGTCACCGCTCGCCCTCCCGGGAAACCGCGACGTCAACGATGCCGCCGGTGCCGATGGGCTCGTCTCCGTCTCGCCGGGCGATAGGCTGCCTGGAATTCCACGGCATAGCCTCAAAGCGGGCATCGGGGTCGCGCTGTCTCCGGCGTGGCGCGTCAGCTTCGAGACCGTCGTTCACTCCGATCGGTTCTTTCTGGGAGATGAGGGAAACGACCAGCGACCGCTCCCGGGCTACGGCATCATCAACCTCAGGAGCGCGTACGCGTTCGGCGAGCGTATCGAGCTGTTCGCACGTATCGATAATCTCCTCGACGCCAGCTACAACAGCTTCGGCATCCTCGCGGAAGTCGAGATCGAGCTCCGCGAGGCCCCTGACGCGACCTCACCTCGATTCGTCAGCCCTGGCGCGCCGCGCAGCGCGTTCGCGGGGATCGCGCTTCGGTTCTAAACGCTAGTGCCCACCTGAGACGAGAAACTTCTGGACCCGACGGCCGGTCGATGCTTCTCCGACATAGAGGTTTCCGTGGGAATCGGAGCTCATGCCATGAGGGCGCAAGAGATGGCCGAGCTGATGGCCGCCCTGACCGAACGCTCCTACCACCTCGAGATTCTCTCGGTTGAGGATCCACACTTTGTGGTTGGTGCCGTCGGCCATGTACAACCATTTCTGCTCAGGGTCGTTCGAAAACGAGAGAACGAAAGCGGAGCCCGACGCTAGCGTGCGGGGCTCGATGATGCGCTCGGCCAAGAACGTACCGTCTTGCTCGAAAGCCTGAATGCGATTGTTGCGTCGATCGGTCACGTAGATCCGACCGTCGCTCGAGCCGATGAGGCCGTGGACGTTCGAGAACTGACGAGAGGGTGGCGCGTCCGGATCGGGCGCTTCGTTGACGACCGCGTCATCGTCCGGGGCCTCGCCATAGGCGCCCCAGTGCCTGAGATACTCACCGGACTCGGCGTTGAAGACGATGACGCGATGGTTCGCGTAGCCGTCGGAGATAAAGACCTCGTTGTCCTCCGGATCGACCCAGACGCCGGCCGGTCCGCCCAGCAGGGTCGTGTCTTCGCTTCCGCCGGTCTCGTCGTATTTGCCGATCGTCATCACGTGCTCGCCCTCACGGGTGAACTTCATGACCCGGTGGTGGCGGAAGGTGCCCGTCCAGACGAAGTCGTTGTGATCGACGAAGAGGCCGTGCGGGTTTCGCGGATAGACCGAGATATCGTCCGCGGGGTCTCCCCAGCCACGAACGAGCTCACCGTCCGCGTCGATCTCGAGAATGGTCGGCGCCGGGACACAGCACGTCGCGAGAGGGGGATCCTGAACCGCCGCCGCTTCCTCCGGCGTCAAGGTCTCCGGCAAATGCGCAATCCAGACGTGGTCACGAGAGTCCACGAAGACTCCGGTGACCGAGCCGAGAATCCAATTGTTGGGCAGCGGGCGAGGCCAGGTGGGGTCGACCGTGAACACTGGCGGCCCCGACGTCGTCGCGGGCGCCTCTACACTCGCTGCGGAATCGGTACTCTCGGGCGATGGTGCGGTGCACGCGGTGAGTATCCCCAGCAGCATCACTGGTACTACGCGCTCGAACGGTACGAATCTTGTCATCCTCGTCACTCCGGCGGGAACTCCCGCGAACGGCGACGATGATACTCGGTTACGACGGCAGTCGTCGAGTGGCGAACACCGTAAGACGGCAGTCGTCGAGTGGCGAACACCGTAAGACGGCACGCCGTCGTGCGGCAAACGCTGTAAGACCGCAGCCGTCGAGTGCAGAGCGCTCTAAGACTGCCGGCGGCGCCTCGCGGCGACGAGACCGAGTCCGGTCATGAGGAGCCACAAGCTCGCCGGTTCGGGTATCGCGTGCGAGCCGAACTGTTTGAACAGAGCGTCCACTTCAGCGTCGGTCAGCGGTTCGGAAGAGGAGAAAGCCGACGACGGACCGCCGATGCGCGGACCGATGACGACGACTTGAAACCCACCGGTGCCGACGATAGGCGAGTCGAAGTTGTCGGTGTAGATGCCGTCGTTGAACGCGAGAAACAGATAAGCATTGGGCGAGTTCGGAACAGCAACGGCCTTCTGAGTGCCTAGAAAGAAAGGATCCCCGAGCGGATTGATGTTCGTCGCGGAGCTGCTCCAGATCCCGATGAGAGAGTAGAGCGGCAGCTCTCGCCAAAAAGGCCCTCCCACTCCGTTGGGGCCGAAGACGAGCGACGAGTTTGCCGCGGCTTGCCCTCGCGCGAGAAAGGTGACGCCCGGGGCGCCACCGTAGTTGAAGGCCCCATTGAAGTCGCGGACCGCCCGCGCGGGGACACCGCGCAGAACGCCGGAGGCTTCGCTGCTCTCGCGAGTAACGCCGTCCCAGGTCTCCGTGTAAGGATGGCCCCAGTCCTCGTAATAGAGCGCTCTCTTCGAGTGGACGTTGTTGAAAATGATACCGGCATCGGCTGAGGAAACCGCCAGGGTTATGGCTGCAGTTGTCGTGAATAATCGTATGAAGCGTTTCAAAGTCACTCCCCCGTTCTACCATCAATATTAGTACCTCGCTGTTCCCTCGAGCAACCGGTTGTCCGGCTCCGCCGATGAAACACAGTTCAACCTATTAACAACAAACGGTTTACGGCAAATCTTCAGCGGCCGCGACTAGCGGCTGAGTATCTCTGTCACCGAGCGGTCGATACCGTCACAAAGCGCCGCGAGGTCGAGGTGATCGTCCTCGGTGCCGAACGGGCGCTCCACGTAGTGGGCGATCCCTTCGGCAGATACGATGAAGTAGGCTACGACCGTGATGATCGGAATCGTCAAGAGCCCAAAATCATCGGCGATCGACCACGGTAGATACAACAAATAGAGCACGAGCGCTTGATGAACCAAAGCTGGAAACGACTGAGCCATCAGCGTGTTCGCGATCCGCTCGCACCCGCCCGCGACTTCGAGAAGCTCGCGCGCTTCTCGGTCGATCAGCCACTGCTCGCCGTCCGACAAACGCCCGGCCGTATGCCACTGCTTCAAATCCTGGTAGATCTGGTCGGCGAGAAAAGCGGGGACATGCCGCGGGTCGTCGGTCGCATGCTCGAAACCCGGGACCCGGCTCAACGAGCCCTGACCTCGTAGATGGTCTTTGAGCGCGAAGCAAAAACCGACGATCCAGCCTCTGAGTCTCGTTCGCTCCGCTTCGTCGAGGTTCGCGAAGGTCTTTGCTTTGATGGCGAGGTTGCGGCTCACGTTCACGAGCTTTCCCCACAGAGTTCTCGCTTCCCACCATCGCTCGTAGGCT
>JAJCXL010000194.1 GCA_029263435.1 Acidobacteriota bacterium
CGCGTGCATTGAAGAAGGCTTGGAGCTCGGCCTCGGTTGGGGCGGAAACCTCCTCCACAAGAGCCGTCCGCATCGACAGCGCGAGACGCTCACGAACACGCTGTAGCTGTAGATGGCGCCCTCGGCGATAAGCTTCGCGCAACAGGATCTCTTGTTGCACGTGCTCGGCTACCGCTTCCCGCCGCTCGGACTCGGTGAGGACTTCCCCGAGTGCATTCGACTTACGCTCCACGATGGTCTCGAGGGTGCGCGCGTCGACGCGGAGCATCTCTTTTTGGAACGGCAACCGCGAGGACAGCGCGAAGAACAGGAGCGCACCTCCGAGGACCATGCCGATAAACGGAGCGCGAGAGAACAACAGACAGTCTCGATCGTTAATGAGACGCGCTTTCGAACAGCTTCTTGCTCGCGGCGAGCGCCGCGGCGAGCCCGTCCCTGGCACGAGATTGTCCGGTGCGCTTGACAATGCCGCCGAAGAATCCGGTGAGTCCGTCGGAGCGGCTACGATTGACGCTAATGAGGTAGAAGCCTGTCGCGCTCGGTCTCGACGAATCCTTGACGAGATATTTCAGCTCGAGTCCCGAGTGAAAATAGTGGCTCGCGTAAAGCATCTTCGAGGCGATGACCACGTCGGCCACGTCTCCGCCTCGGGGATAGATGACCACATGGCTCAAGCGAACGGTCGGTTTCAGTCCGAACTGCACTTTCGACCAATAGATGAAACCCTCGGCGCCCGGGAGCTCCACCTTCGGATAGTTCAAGAGATAGTCGTGGAACTGAGGATCGAACTGGAGAAGGTAGGGCGAGTTGGCGATGAGACCTTCGAACTCTTTCTTCAGGTAGGTCGGGCGTTTCTTGTCCCGGTACTCACCCAGGGCGCTATTCCCACCTTTCAAATAGGCGTGGACCCCCTCCAGCAACATCGAGTGGATGAGACCGTTCGCGCGATCGAAAGCGTTTGGGGCCTTCCAGTCGACGTCGGCTTGGATGCGGGCGAGAGACTCCGCATCCGCTTTGACGTCACAGTTGCCGACCTCGCAGTTGGAGAGAGCCCGGAGGTCATCCTCCGGAAACGTCATCGTCGAGAAATCCGTCAACTTCGGCGGGTCACTGAGCTTCTTGATCCCTAGAACCTGGTCGCCGCCTTCGAACGCCTCGATGTTCTTTTGACGTTCGATGAAATCAGAGATGGGTGCCTCGATCCAAACGGCTCCGAAAACGGCGACCTCGTTGTCGACGTTCGTCTCGAGGACTTTCGAGACGACCTCGCCCTTATCGAGAGCATCGAGATCTTGATCCGAAAGGCCGGCATGCTCTTTTAGAGAGGCATGAGGCTGTCGTTGCGCGGAAACGGTTCCAACACATGCGAGCAGCACGACGAGGATCCAAGAATAGGGCCATCGGGTCATCTCGGCGAAATGCATCGGGACATATTAACAAACCCACCAGATGAGCCGATTGCGAGCCGCTCGGGCCTGGCTTATCCTGCCGCGTTGGGAGGTCGCTGTTTCCGCATGAGAGAGTTTCAATGGTCGGTCGCTACCCTAAGCCTCGCCCTCGCCTGTTGGGGCTGCTCCGCCGAACCGCGCGCAGGAGCCATCGACGAGGCTGCGGCGGCAGAGAATGTCGTCACCCTCTTGTTTACCAATGACGTGGAGAGCGCCTACGACCCGATCCCCGCCTATTGGCTGGACGAGCTCGACACCATTGGCGGTATTGCGGAGATGACCTCTCTGATCCGACAGTTGCGCGCGACGGAGCCGGCCACGTTCCTGTTCGACTCCGGTGATATCTTCACCGGGGCGCTCGCCAAGCTGACGCGAGGGGCGCTCGCGTTCGAGCTCATGATGTCGATGGGCTACGACGCGATGGCAATCGGCAATCACGAGTTCGAGTACGGTGCCGAGATCCTCGCCTGGGAAAAGAACCGAGCTTCGTTCCCGGTGCTTGCCGCCAACTTGTTCTACAAGGACACGGACCACCCGTTCGCGCCTCCTCACACGGTGATCGAGCGCGATGGAATCCGCATCGGCGTCATCGGGGTCATGGGGCAAGATGCCGCGACCGCGATCATCCCGTCCTACATCGCACCCCTCGACGTCACGGATCCGGTCGAGGCGGTGCGGCGGTCCGTGAGCGAGCTCAGGGACGAAGTCGACCTCATCGTGGTGCTGACCCATCAAGGAAAAACCGCACCCATGCAAACGGACGCGGAGAGCGACCCCAGGCTTCAACGAGACATCGATGCGGACATCCGTCTCGCGGGAGCGGTGGAGGGTATCGACGTATTACTGGCCGGCCACGCGGATGCGGGCACGCCGGAGCCCGTCGTTCACGAAAAGACCGGCACTCTTATCATGCAGACTTACGGACAGGCGACCCATCTGGGTTTTCTTCAGCTCGTCCTCGACCCGGACACCCGCCGGATCACGTCCTACGATGGCAAGCTCATCCCCGTCGATGCCGACGAACTAGCGCCCGATGCCGTCGTCTCGGCAAAGCTGGCAGCCTACCGGGAGGCTCACTCGGAGATCCAGGCGAAGGTGGGTACTACCGCCGCGCGGATGAACCGCCGCTACATCGAGGAATCCGATATCGGAAATCTCTTCGCCGACATTTTTCGGCAGGTCTCGGGCGCAGAGATAGCGTTCGTTCACAGCGGGAGCTTGCGTAAGGACTTGCCCGGCGGTGACGTTGCTCTCGTCGACATCCTCGATACCTATCCGTTCGTCGATGATGTCGTATTGCTGGAGATGACGGGGGCGCAAGTGTTACGAGTCGTCGAGCAATCGCTCACGCTCGAGCGCGGGCTGCTGCAGGCGTCGGGGGTCGGCGTTACCTATGATCTGTCAAAACCGGAATATGAACGGGCGGTCGCCGTGACACGAAATGGAGAGCCGCTTAGTCCACGTCAAACGGTCACGGTCGCGGTGTCCGGATTTCTCGCAGAGGGCGGCGATCTCTACGACGCTTTCGTCGAGGCCCGAACGCTGGAATCCTTCGGTAAAGTCTCGGACGCGGTGGTCGACTACTTTCGAGCTCGAGAAGTAGTGGACGTTCCCGAGCGAGGGCGGCTGATCGCACCGGTCAACGGCTCGCCCTGAGTCACGGTCGTCAGGACAATATCGAAATGATGTCGGGTATCGATTGTCGCTCGCCGACGCGAATGATTTTCGTCACCGTGCTGGCCACGACGCCGGGGTGTTGGACGAGCTTCGAGATTCGAGCAATGTCTACATCGCGAGCTCGGATGAGCTCGACATGGCGGGAGGTATCGAACGCGTTCAAGCGTTGTGCGAATCGCCACGCACCATCGCGCGCGGTCGTCATCGAGAAATTGAGGACCTCGGAGTCGAACGTCCCCAGCCGCCCTTTGAGCACGCGGAGCAGAGGCCAAATAGTTCCAAGGCCTTCATAGACCGACTCCGTGAGCTCCTGAAGAACTTCATTGATGCGATTGAAGTCCGTGCGCAACGCCGGCAACGCGGCGCCCGGGGCCGCGAACGCGGCGGCAACACCCAAGTCGAGATTGATGTGGGCGTTCATCCCCACGAGCAAGTGCTGAAGAACGATGGGCCAAACGTCCGAGGCCATATCGAACGTCGTTCGCCAGGAATCCGTGATGGATTCTCCCGCCCGGTCACGGTCATAAGCCTCTAGGTATCGGTTGGCGAAGATGACGTCCAGAGATCGCATCCGGTCGTTGTCATCGAAGAAGTCCGCGTCGATCCTACGTTTCACCTCCGCGGTCACTCGTCGATAGAGTGCGGCGAAATAGCCGAGCCGAGAACGTTCGTCTTTCGAGCGCTCCAGAATCTCGTCGAGCCGCACGAGGACGGCCTCGATCGACTCCGCGGGTACGTGGGACATGGGCATCGGGCTTTCAGGATATGACATCGATGCCTCTTTTGGATACGGTGGCGACGGCCGGATGACGCCACCGTATCCTCGCGATGAGTTCGCGATTGGCAGTCACTACACTTGACGGACGGCACTGCCGATTTCGACGGATTCAACGAACATCGACTTCGACAAAGTAAACGCTGGGGGGTGGGAAGGTCGAAGCTATCGAGGCACGATGGTGCGAGCACGCGCGAGGAATCTTTCGATCCCGACTCGGTGCTCGAGATACTCATCGCGGCCCGACGCGATTTCTGCCTCGTAGGCCTCAACGAAGTGCCGGGTCGCGCTCGATGCCGCAGCGTCGTCGCTCGCTGCCAAGGAGACGGCGTGATCGAGCAGGATCCCGAGGAGGTGATCCGGCGCCGCGGATCGGATCGCCTCTCGCTCCGCCCTCGCACTCGGAATGTCGCCCGCGCTCAAATGGAGCAACCCGACATGGTAGTGCCCATCCTCGTCCCGCGCTCCAAGCGCCTCGTAAGCCCGAAGCGCCTCGGGGGCGAGCCGCTTCGCTTCGGCGAGATCTCCGTTCTCGCTAGCCATCATCACTCGGTTGAAGAGACTCTCCGCGGTGGCGGTCGGGCTCGTCGGTTCCGGTCGAGACGCAACCGGCGGAGCGACGCTGGGCACGGTGGCTCGTGGCACACTTCGATCGAATAGCAAGAACCCCCCGGCTACCGCTAGAACGAGCCCGACCCCGCCGACGACGAGCCACTGTGCTTCGAGACCGCCGGTCGCGGCCTTCGGGCTTTGCGAGCCTTTCGAGCTCGCGGAGCCTTTGGAGGATGCCGACTTCGCTCGGGAGAGTGGCTCACCACACTCCTGGCAGAACTTGGCTTTGGCCGGGGCGTCAGCACCGCATTTGGAGCACCGCGGATGGAGCGCAGCCCCACACTCGCCACAGAACTTACCAACGGTGGTCGCGCCGCAGCTCGGACAAACCGCGCCGCCGGAACTCGCGCTCACGATGGGGCTCTTTGGCGACCGCTCAGCTACCGAGGACGTCCTCGTAGGTCGCTTCATCGAACCCGACGAGGAGGGTCTTGCCGACCCGCAGAGT
>JAJCXL010000195.1 GCA_029263435.1 Acidobacteriota bacterium
CGATGAAGCCGGGGCTCACGAAGAGACCGGACACGTCGACGCGTCGCGAGGCGGACGCTCCGGACAGATCGCCTACGGCCGCGATGCGCGCCCCAGAGATTGAGATGTCCGCACGTCTCGCCGCCGCGCCGGTGCCGACGACGAGCATCCCCCCTTCGAGGATGACGTCGGCAGCGTCTTGGCGTGGAAGCCAGCCTCCTGCGACGGCGAGCGAATACTCGAGAAACGTGCGGCGTCGAATGGCTACTTCTCGAAGACTCGAGGCGCCTCGGGGATCGCCGCGCCGTCGTGCCGGGGCTCTGAAGCACCGAAATGGACCCCGTCGCCGTTCGACATCACCGCCTGGCCGAAGCCGAACGTGCCGGTGCGGGGTGGGATCACCTCGATCTCATGGCCTCGGCTCTCGAGCACTTTTCGAGCCGATTCGGGGATCAGCGCCTCCATCTTGACGTCGCAGCCGTCGAAGCTTCCTTTGGTGAACCTTCCCGCTTCGAGCGCTTCTTGAATGTTCATGCCGTAGTCGACGATGTTCGCGACGAACTGCGCGTGCGCTTGGGATTGGTTCCAACCGCCCATGATGCCGAATCCGATCCGGATGTCGTCTTTCGACATGAACGCCGGGATGATCGTGTGGAGCGGACGCTTGCGCGGCTCGAGCGTGTTCGGCTGATCCGGCTCCATCGTGAACAAAGCACCCCGGTTGTGAAGCATGAATCCGGCATCCGGAGGGACCAGCCCGGAGCCGAATCCCGCATAGTTGCTCTGAATCAAAGAGACGATGTTGCCGTGCCGATCGATCGCGGTGAGATAGATCGTGTCACCGCCTTCGGCATCCGTGACGGTCGAGAACTCCGACGGCGTGACCTTGCATTGCGCCTGGCTCGCGTCGATCTTCTTCGCTCGCTCCGCCGCGTGAGCTTTGTCGAGCATCTCCGGCACGGGGATCGGGGAAAAGCGCGCGTCACCGACATAGTGGAGCATGTCGGCATAAGCGAGCTTCTTCGCTTCCACCATGACGTGGAGCGCCTCCGGGCTATGGAGACCGTAGTCTCCCATCGGATAGCGTTCCATCAAGTTCAGCATCATGAGCGCGGCGATGCCCTGGGTGTTGGGCCCAATCTCGTAAACACTCCACCCGCGATAGGTCGTCTCGATGGGGGTAACCCACTCCGGCTCGAACTCGACGAGATCTCTCGCCACCATCGTGCCCTTCGTTTCTTTCGAGATGGCGAGGATGGCGTCGGCGGTCTTACCTTTGTAGTAGCCGTCACGACCGTGCGCGGCAACGCGCCGCAGAGAAGCGCCCAAATCGGGATTCTTGAAAATCTCCCCGGCTTTTGGCGGACGCCCTTTCGGTAAGTAAGTCTTCTTCGAGTTCGGATGACTCGAGAGCATTTTTTCCGACCGGGCCCAACCGCGAGAGATCACCTCGGAGAGGGGAAACCCGTTCTCCGCGTAGTGAATGGCCGGCGCCAAAATCTCCGACAGCGGAAGCGAGCCATGGCGGCGGACGAGAGCATCCCAGCCGGCGACCACGCCCGGAACGGTGACGGCATGGATCCCGCGTTGGGGCATCGTCTCGATGCCTTGGGTCGCCAAATGCTCGACCGTCAGCCCCGACGGCGCCCAGCCACTGGAGTTGAGACCGATCACCTCGTTGGTCTCGGCAAGGTAGATAATGGCGAACAGATCTCCACCCATCCCGTTACCGGTGGGCTCCATCAACCCGATGGTCGCATTAGCAGCGATGGCCGCGTCGATGGCGTTTCCGCCCCGCTCCAGAATCTGCACGCCGGCCCTTGCGGCCAACGGCTGGCTCGCGGCCACGATCCCGAGCTCGGTCGCAACCACGGAGCGGCCCGCGACCACCTTGTCCTCCTCAGAAAATGCGGAGGACGTGGATAGCGCGACCAGCAGGATCGTAGAGAAAGTCGAGACGAAGGATGGTTTCATGGCGTCACCTCACCCCCATTCCACCACGGAAGAAGGCCGGTGGCAACGATGCTTCGGCTCATCCGGTCTAGCCGCGGTGCCCTCGGGGGGGTAACATCACCGACAACGCCTGATCGCGCACCCGCAGCTCGAGGGGCAGTCCGCCAAAGGGCTCACCGTCGAGCTGACAGCGGACCGGAGCGCCGCTCGGAACATCCACGTCCAGAGCATCGGTCTTCAAGTGCACGATGTCTTCGTAGCTCAAGTGGAACCCCCCGACCACCCCGGCGAGATAGCGCAGATAGTCGCGCCGATGTGTTCCGGTAAAAACGACGACATCGAGTTGAGCCTCCTCGAGCCGTGCATCCGGCGTGATGACATAGCGGGGTCCGTAGCGACGGATCTTGCCCGCGATGAGGGCGGTGCCTTCGAGCTCTCGCTCCGCGGTCCGGATGCGAAGCGGTGCCATGGGATAGCTCGCCAGAAGGCGAAACCCATCGAGCCAAAAGGCGAGCGCACCGAGCGCGCTCTTCAAGCCCGCTTTGAGTCGATAAACGACCTCCCCATCCAATCCCACGCCGGCCATGAGGAGAAACGGACGGCCATTCGCAAGACCTACCGGAATGCGTAACGATCTGGCCCCGGCGAGCACGTCGAGCGCCGCCGAAAGCTTCAACGGGATGCCCAACTCCCTCGCGAACACGTTCACGGTGCCGCCCGGCAGAACCCCCATCGCGGTCTCGCTCCCAACGAGTCCCGTCGCGACCTCGTTCAACGTCCCGTCGCCGCCCCATGCGATCGCGAGGTCAAAACCTTGCTCCGAAGCGTTCCGAGCGAGCTCGATCGCATGCCCCATCCTTTCGGTAGGAAGGCGCACCATGGACATCCCAGCCGTCGTGAGGCGCTCTTCGACGGCGTCGATGAGCGTTTCCTTCGCCGCTCCACGACCCGCTCTCGGGTTGAAAATGAGCGCTGCCTTCACTCAGGTGGCTCTTCTAACCCGGCGCGACGGTGACTCCGAGCTCGTCTTTCATCTCTCCCCAATCCTCGATATCGAGCGTGACATGGATGGACCACGAAATTCGGCCTTCCATCGATCGAAACGAGAAGGGAGCGCCGGCTTCGACAGGCAGCTCGATCCGCATCGTCCGGTTCGTCCCCGCACCCCAGGAGACGGCGTCCTCCTCGACGTGGCTGTGGGTGAAAAGTAGCTCACTCCGACGAGCGCGATCGCTCGACTTCCGCCGTTCGCAGCGCAGCTCCGCCCGGAGCCCGTTCAGCACAAGATCCCGGCGGGCCCGACCCTGGATCTCGATCTCGAACGATTGTCCCGGCGCGACTTGATCTCTAGCGAGCCCGAGATCGAGACGATCGAAAGGGTGTCGCTTCAGATGGGAGATCAGGCGGCCGGCAGCTCGTATCCAAAAGGCCGCGAGCGGCACCCAGCCGATGGCGAACAGGAGCGAAGACGCGGTGCCCTGGTAGAATCGTGCGAAATGGTAGAAAACCACCGCCATGAGCGTGGCGACGAGCAGCGACATCCACATCTGGCGCTTTCCCTGAGCGATGAGGGATGTCCAGATCATTCGTCGGAGATCCTAAGAGGCCCGCGTTGTCGACGCAAGGAAAGATAGAGCTCGTCGTCGTCGGCCATGTCACCGTCGATCACATCGATGGGGAGACCGTCCCTGGAGGTGCGGCGATGTATGCCGCGCTCACGGCACGAAAGCTGGGAGTCCGGGTCGGGATCGTCACGTCTTTCGCTCAAGACTACCCGTTTTTGGATTTGCTATCCGGTTTTCCCACTCGCGTCGTCGAGGCAGGGGCGACGACTGAGTTCGTCAACGCCTATCGGGAGGGCGTCCGCTATCAGAGACTCAAGGCACTCGCTGCCAAGATCCGTCACCGAGATCTTGCCGGAATCCGCATGAGCGAAGACGCGGCCGTCCTCTATTGCCCCGTCGTGCACGAGATCCGCGCACCGTTCACGGCGCTTGCCCCGGAGGGGCTCTGCGGCATCGCACCGCAAGGGATGTTTCGAAGCTGGGACGAAGAGGGAAACGTGTTCGCTCGACAATGGAGCGAGGCGAGCGAGGCGCTCATAGGCGTCGACTTCGTCTGCATGAGCGAGAACGACACCAACGTCCCGGAAGAGATCGCGGAGGGATTCGGAGGCCGTGCGTTCGTGCTCACCCGCGGCGCTTCGGGATGCCGGGTTTATGCGGACGCTTCGGTCTATGACTTCCCCGCCGCGCCCGCGCGCGAGCTCGATCCCACCGGGGCCGGAGACGTTTTCGCCGCCGCTTTTCTGGTGTGCCTGCGAGCGGGCCAATCGATCTCGGGCGCCGCCGCGATAGCGGCTAGGGAAGCTGCGGCGGTCGTCGAAGCCCGGGGCGTCGAGGCGCTGTTGTGATCGACGAGGGTCTCGAGAGCTATTGTGAGTCGATCGAAGAGGAGTTTTTTCGCTGTAAGAGACGACCGGGCATGCTCTCGCCCGCAGATTTCGCACGTTGCAAGGAGTGGTATGAGGCGGGGGTGCCGCCCGCGGTTGTCATCAACGCCATCTCGGATGCGTTCGATGCACACCGGGCCGGGCGCGAAGGGCAGGAAGAGGAAATCAACGGCCTCGCTTTCATCGAGTCCTTCGTCCGGCGCGCGGTCGCCAGGCGACAAGCGAACTAGCTAGGCGGTCGCCAGGCGGCAAGCGAACTACTAGGCGGTCGCCAGGCGACATCCGAATTAGCTAGACTCCACCGCGATGTCTCTCACGCGCCTTCTCAACCCGGACGAAGAGCAGATCCTCGCCGAAGAGCGCCGTGCGCTTCAGGCGCTGAGACTCGTGCTCGAGCGTTGCCGGATCGAAAAAGACGACGCGTCCTCTTTCGACGGCTCGGTGCAACAGCTCGACGAGCTCTTTCTACTCGTCGTCGCAGGAGAGTTCAACGCAGGCAAGAGCGCTTTCATCAATGCGCTCGTAGGTGAGCCTCTGCTCAAAGAAGGCGTGACTCCCACGACGTCACGAGTCACTCTTCTCCAGCACGGAAGCTCACTGTCGAGAGAGCAGAGGTCGAGCGCGTTCGAGATCGTCTCCGCGCCGGTCGCTCTACTCGAGACCGTGCACATCGTCGACACCCCGGGAACGAATGCCATCCAGCGGGAGCACGAGGCCATCACCAAGGAGTACCTTCCACGATCCGACATGGTCCTGTTCGTCACCTCTTCGGATCGTCCGTTTACGGAGACCGAGCGCGCGTTTCTGGAAAGCATCCGGAACTGGGGCAAGAAAGTCGCGGTGGTCGTGAACAAGATCGACCTCCTCGAAGACCCGGCGGATGTGGAAGAGGTGCTGCGTTTCGTGAAAGAAGGAGCGACCGAGCTGTTGCATAGCGACGTGACGATTCTCCCGGTGTCCGCGAAACGGGCCGCGGCGGCGAAGAAAGCCTCCGATCCGAAAGCGCTCGCCGCGAGTGGGTTCACGGAGCTCGAGCGTTTCATCGTCGACACCCTGGACGATCGCGAGCGCGTACGCCTCAAGCTCGAAAATCCGTTGGGTGTCGGAAGAGCCCTCATAGAGAAGTACGACGCTGTCGCGCGCTCCGAGCTCGAGCTCTTGGAGGACGATCTCACGATGCTCGTCGAGGTCGAGAACCATCTCAGCGTCTATGAGCGCGACCAGCATCGTGACTTCGCCTATCGACTGTCTGACATCGACAACGCGTTGCTCGATTTCGAGAACCGAGGCACGAGCTTCTTCGAGGAAACGCTGCGACTGGGACGGGTGTTCGATCTCGCGAACAAATCCAAGATCAAACATGATTTCGAAAAGCAGGTCGTCGCCGATCTTCCTCGGGTGGTGGAGAAGCGCGTGACCGATGTGATCGACTGGATGGTAGAGAGCGAGCTAGAGCAGTGGAAGGCCCTCATGAGCCATCTCGACGCACGACGAAAAGCTCACGACGAGCGCTTGGTCGGCTCGCTCCCGAAAGCTTTCGTACAAGACCGCAAGCGACTCTTGGAGACGGTAGGCGAAGCATCGAGGAGCGCGGTCGAAGGCTACGATCGTGATTCGGAGTCCACCAGGCTCGCTCAGTCGGTCCAAAATGCCGTCGCGGGCACCGCGGTGCTCGAGGTATCGGCACTCGGGCTCGGTGCGCTCGTGGCTGCGATCGCGACGACGACCGCCGTGGACGTCACCGGTATTCTCGCTGCCGGAGCGTTGTCCGTCATCGGCCTTCTCGTCCTTCCCGCCAAGCGTCGGAAAGCGAAGGCGGAGCTCAACCACAAAGTCGCGGAGGTGCGCGAGAAGTTGATGGGATCGCTCACTCAGCAGTTCGAAGTCGAAGTGAAGCGCAGTATCGAGCGCATCCAAGAAGCTCTCGCACCCTACACCCGCTTCGTGCGTGCCGAGCGCGAGCGCCTCGAGGCCAATCGCTCCGACCTCGCCCAGAGCAAGAACGAGCTCGCATCGCTCAGCGCGAGAATCGCCGGATAGAGTTCACCGCCCCCGTTCTTTTAGAGCGTCGGACGCTGGCGGCCAACCGGGTGCACTTGCTCGAGCGCGTGGCCGAGCTGCAGTACGGAGAGCTCCTGGCGATGACGACCTACGATTTGAAGCCCGACCGGAAGTCCGCCGCGGGTAAACCCCGCCGGAAGCGACATCGCCGGATGGGAGGTCAGGGAAACGAAAAAGCAGCTCTTCATCCAGTCGATATAGGAGTCCATCGCGACGCCGTCGATCTCCTCGACCCATTCTTGCTCCAGATCGAAGGGCGCCACTTGGGTCGTCGGCAGAAGTAGAAACTCGTAGACTTCCAGAAACTGCCGCACGCGCTGATAGAGCTCGCCCCGGCTCACTTGCGCGCGAGCAATCTCGGTCGCGGACAGCGCGAGCCCTTTTTCGATATTCCAGACCACCGTGTCTTTCATCGACGCCCGATGCGTCTCGAGCTCTCGGGCATGGGCCATCGCGAAGCCGTGGGCCCGCAGCGTCTGGAACGTCTCCGACGCATCTGCGAAATCCGGATGGGCCAGCTCGACCACCGCGCCGAGATCCTCGAGTCGACGGGCCGCTTTCTCGACGACCTCCGCGACTTCGCGATCAACGGGAAAAGATCCCAGATCGGGGCTGAACGCGCAGCGTACTCCGGCGAAGTCACGCTCGAGCGACCCTGAGAAGAGGGCGCGGTCTTCGTTGATGGAGGACGGTGCTCGTGAGTCCGGCCCGGCGATCACCGAGAGCAAGAGCGCGGCATCCGAAGCGTTGCGCGCGATGGGGCCGAGCACGTTCAACGAGCTCCACAGATCGAGCTCCGGCCAACGAGGCACCCGTCCCGGCGAGGTCCTCAATCCGACGACGTTACAAAATGCCGGAGGGTTGCGCACGGAGCCCCCGAGATCACTCCCATCCGCGAACGGGAGCATACCGGTCGACACGGCGACGGCTGCCCCGCCACTACTGCCCCCACAAGTCTTCGTCCCGTCATAGGGGTTGCGAGTCTTGCCGAAGATCGGGTTGAAGGTTTGAGACCCAGCCCCGAACTCCGGCGTGTTCGTCTTTCCAATCACGACCGCGCCGGCCCGCCTCAACCGTTCCACGAACAGCGCATCTACGCTCGGGACGTGACCCCGATAAATCGGTGACCCGAACGTCGTGCGCATCCCCGCGGTGGGCTCGAGATCTTTGACGGCGATGGGCATCCCATGTAGCGGCCCCGTCGGCTCGCTCGACCCATCGAGCTTGAGAGCCACGCGAAACGCGGCGTCCATATCGAGCGTGCAGATCGCGTTGACGCT
>JAJCXL010000196.1 GCA_029263435.1 Acidobacteriota bacterium
CATCGTGGCCGTCGCGGCGAGCGCGATTCCCACGAGACGCGCAGCGAGGGTCGAGCCGGCCGTCGTCTTGAAGCAGGACTGACAACGTCCGAGCCGAAGTGCCTCCGGAGAGGCTGACTAGTTAGACGACGCGGAGGCCCCGCCTGCTGACTAGTTAGACGACGCGGAGGCGATCGACTTTTTCACCGCCTTCACCGTCGACTCTGCCCGGAGCTCTACGAGCTTTCGCGCCATCTCGAGGGTCTTTTCGAGCGGCAGGAGGCTCACTCCGTTGATCGTCGCTCGGTTCGCCTTTATTCGCTGCTCGAGGCGCACGGTCTCCGGATCGTGGAGCATCATGATCGCATCGATGCTGTACTCCTCGTGAATCCCGTCCGAGCCAGAGCTGGCCTCAGCTTCCATTTGTTCGGGAACACCGTTTGCCTTGATGAACCGACGAACTGCCGGATAGTCGTAGTACTCCGGAATGAAATGAAAGCGCGCGGGCTTCCCGCCAAACTGCGTGTTCATGGCTTCGACGACTTCTTTCATGGGTCCTTGGTTTCCGCCGCTATCTCCCATCATCACGACGTTCTCGAATCCCATCGACTTGAGACTGAGCGCCATGTCCCGCAAAACGGCTTTGTACGTATCGCGAGAGAGAAAAACGCTGCCCGGCTGAATGAACTCGCCTTCCGGGCGTCCAGGCTCGAGCGTCACGATTGGAGCCACCAGAGCGTTCGAAAGCTTCCGCGCAATGGCCTCGCCGACGATACGCAGCGCGTAGTTGTGCTTTCCGGTGGCCAGGTGCGGACCGTTCGACTCCACTCCGCCGGTGAGGATCAGGGCGGTGGTGCTGCCCTCCTGGATCGCGTCGCGGATCTCCATCCACGTCAGCTCTTCCATCCAAACACTGTCGAGCGCTTCGATGGGTCGAGGCTCCTTCATCTCTGCTGCACGACGGGCAATGAAAGCCTCGCGCTGCTCCGGCGTCATTTGACGCTGAGCGAAGGACGTCCCTTCGAGGACTACCAAAGAGCAAAACGCAGCGGCGGCCGCCGCGAGTCCGAGAAGTGGTCTGTTCTTCATGTTCCCTCCTTAAGAGAACGCCCCTGTCTACGTGCGGAGATTCTATCCGGCCCGGCCGCCGAAATATCGTACAATCGTCCCTCTCACAAAAGCGACGCGCTGCCGTGGCGCGACGGAGGAGATTCGGAGGTTTCAATGCACCAGGAGTCACCCACCGTCGCCAAAGCGCTACGCTATTTACGCGGAGAGAGTCTTCCTCTGGGAGAGCTCGATGAGCTTTGGGAAGCGCTCAAGAATGAGCTCGAGTTCGGCTACGCGCGGAAAGTGCTGGCTCTGCTCAATCGGGGCGTCCAAGTCATCAAACCCGCCTCGGCCCCGGCGAATCCGTCCAAGACAACGCGGCGAAAGAGGATCGAGCAACACGCGCTGTGCACGTCCAAGGACGTCGATCTCAGTGCCGCGATCCGGCACGACGAAGCCCTCGAGATCCTGCAAGACGGGCTCGGGCTCACTTCGTGGGAGCCCGCGGACGCGGAGGACGAGCTCAAGCCCGAGACCCTGGGTATCGCGGGCGGCATCTGCAAGCGCTCCTACGAAGCCTTCGCTCAGCGCGAGGACCTCGAGCAGTCGCTCCACTATTACGAGCGCGGCTACCGGCAGGGCATCGAGAAAGACTTTGGCTACACGGCCATCAATACGGCATTCGTCCTCGACCAGCTCGCCGCGCTTGGAGACGACACCGAGAACCGGCGCCGGCGCGCGAGACGGATTCGCGAAGAAATTTGCGAGAAGCTCCCGCCCCTGACACGCGCCGATTCGACGGCGTGGCTCTTAGGGGAATGGTGGTTCCACGTCACCCTCGCGGAAGCCTATCTCGGCCTCGGCGACATCGACGCGTCCGTCCATTGGGTCGAGAAGGGCTTACAACAGACCAAGCCCCCCTACTGGGAGTACGAGACGACCGCGCGGCAATTCACCGCGCTCGCCCAGCTCCTTTCGGACGGTTCGACCGATCCGATCGACACGAAACCGATCCTTCAAGCGCTCGTCGAAGACAGCGGGGGCGACCTCGACTCGTTGAAGGTCGGGCGGGTGGGCCTCGCACTCTCCGGTGGCGGCTTCCGCGCGTCGCTCTATCATCTCGGGGTCCTTGCTCGCCTCGCAGAGCTCGATGTCCTTCGTCACGTGAGCGTGCTCTCCTGCGTCTCGGGCGGCAGTATCGTCGGCGCGCTCTACTACGTCGCTCTGCGCAACATGTTGCAGGAGAAAGCCGACGCGGAGCTCGGCACCCGCGACTATATCGATCTCGTCGAGGACATCATCAAGACGTTCGAAGACAAATGCGGTCTTCGAGACCCGTCCCCTGGAAAGATGAAATCCCTGTGGCGCGTGGTCAAGAAGAAAGGAGCGCTGAGCGCGGAGGATCTCGTTCGAAATGTCGAGGAGCAGTTCTACCTACCCTATATCCAGGGAGAGGAGCCACTGTGGATGGATCGCCTCGCCATCGCGGTGCCCGACCACGATCCGACCTGGCACGACCAGGGGCCCTTTAACCCGAAGCGACACAACTGGCGCCGGGCGAATAAGGTGCCCGCGTTGATACTGAACGCGACGACGATCAATACCGGCCATTGTTGGCAGTTCACGGTCTCTTCGATGGGCGAGACGCCGTTCGCCTTGCACAAAGCGGTCGACAGCGTCCCGAGACTACGGCGCGCGTGGTATCGGGCAGACACCGATGGGCGCCCCGGCCGTCGGGTGACTCTAGGCCAGGCCGTCATGGCGTCGGCTGCGGTACCGGGAGTCATCGAGCCGCTCGTGTTGAAAGGGCTATACCCCAGTGAAGGGGATCCCTATGACGTGATGCTCGTGGACGGCGGCGTTTACGACAACGAAGGAGCGGTGGGGCTGCTCGCCAATGAATGTAACGTCGTTCTAGTGAGTGATGCCGCGGGTCAGCTGATGGCCGACCACAGCGAGCTCGGGATCTGGTCGTATCCGGGTCGTGCGTTGACGGTGTTGATGGAGCGCATTCGACAAGCGGGCTATGCGGACCTCGCCTCTCGGCTGCGCGGGAGGCTCCTCCGGGGGCTCATGTTCATTCACATGAAGGAAGGCCTCTACGCAGAGCCCATCGGTTGGCGCGGCTGCCAGGAGACTTACGAGCCTCCGCCGCTCACGAAATTGACTCCGGCTGGAGTGCGCCGCGACGTCCAGGAAAGACTCGCGCACCTGCGAACCGATCTGGACGACTTCAAGAAAGAAGCCGACTACGTGATGGCCTGCGGGTATCAAATGGCGAAGAATGGCTTCACCCGCTCTCTCGCCACCATCGACGGTCTGTCAAGAGCAGAAGAGAAACACACGTGGCGCTTCGACGAGGCACTCGCGCTCATCACCGGCACCGGCGAGAACGAGGCAAAAGAGCGCGAAGACGTCTTGGCCATGCTCGAGCGTGGGTCGAAAGTTCAAACCTAGTAAAACTCAAACGGCGGGCAGACTCGCGTCGCTCGAGCCGTCAATAGTGAAATTCGGCGATCGAGAGGTGTCCCGCGATCGCCGGATGGGTACGTACCACGATCGTTTCGTCATTGAGGACCGCCGCTACCGAGCGCTTGCCGGGCTCGAAGCATCGCGTCACGGCCGACGTCCCGGGGACCCCTTCATTCACTCCTTCGGGCGTTTCGCCGTCGAGCGTGAACGTATCGCGCCCGTGGCCGAAATAGCCTCGCGGGCGGGTCATGTAAACAGCGCTCCCCTGGCACATGAGGCTTCCGAAAGCTCGAAGCGGCGCCAGACGCAAGTGAATCCATCGACTCCCCCGCAAGAACGGCGACCGATAGTAGTGCAGCGTTGGAAGAGAGTCCGCGCTCAGCACGAGCTCGTAATACGCCGAAGAGGAGGCTTCGAACGGACCCCACCGACCATCGGCTTTAGTCACGATCGAATGTCTGGCAGCTCCCAGGCGATCGCCGGTAGCTGGGTCGACGGCGAAGACCTCGACTCTCGCCCCGGCCACCGGAAGATTCGTGGGGGCGTCGTTCTCATAGCCCGTGACGATCCCGTCGAGCACCGGTTGGTCTTCGGGCTCGATATCCGGTGTTTCTGGCAGCGCGCCCGTGACCGCTCGATAGATCTCTCGAAAAGCCTGCGGGTGAAATGCGACTTCTCTGTGATCGAGCTTCGGCAGGACGATATTCGTCGCACCTCGAAGCTCCGGAGAGTCGAAACCGACTCCCGTCGGCTTTCCCGGAAGACCGACGAACTCACCCGTCGGCTGCGCATATTTGTCGTTCGTGTCGCTTCGGATCGTGACGAACTTTACGTCCGGGTGTACCTCGCTACCCTCGTTGAGCCTCGTGAGGAAATGCCCCGCCCCATTGAACTCGGCATCCAAATTCGTTGGACTCTGCACGACACCGTGGTTCGGCGTGCCGCACAGAATCGCGAGCGACACTCGACGCCCGCCCCCACCGTGCTTGATGAAGCTTCGAATCGCGTTGCCCCCTCGCGAGCTCCCGACCAGGACCAATTGCTCGGAGCCGGTGAGCTTCAACACCCGATCGACTTCCCGAGCAAGCGCGGATTGTTGGTCCTCGACCGTGCTGCGGTTCACTTCACGCATCGTGTCGTTCGACGGCGCGGACGGGTGCGGCATGTCGATGGCAAACAATCGGCTCGGATCGTAGCCGTTGGACTCGAATCGCCAGAGGGTCGTGTGCCACAGCGCGGCAGTGTCGCCGTTGCCGTGAACGAACACAATGGGGACGTCTTCGGCACGCGATCGAGACGAGCCCAACGCGATGAGAGACAAGAGCATGAAAGAGCGCACGGCTCGTAGGACATTATCACCATGCCGACCGGTGAGGTGGCCGAAACGAGGATCCTGCCCTGGGTCCGAGGACCCGATTCATAGAGGCGCGCCCATCGGTTTTCCATGTAGTATCACGGAGTTGAGTTACGTGAATCACGGTCCAGCGCCTACGTTTTTGTCTTCTCGACGTGACGAGCTGACGCGCATCCGTGTCTTCATCAGTGCCGCGCGCTGCTGGCGACGGACTTCCGTCCATAGACTCGGAACCCGGCTCGACTTCACGATGAGTATCGGTCAAGGACCGTTGCTCGAGGAGAAACATGCCTGAAACCGCACATGCGTTCGAACCGATGACGTACGTGTTTCGCTTCGCCGTGACGATCTTGTTCGTCGCACTCAACGGATTTTTCGTCGCCGCTGAGTTCGCTCTCGTCAAAGTGCGCCCTAGCCGCATCGACGCGCTCGCCGAAGAAGGCGTCCGGGCCGCCAAGACGATACGGCACATCTTGTCGCATTTGAACAGTTACCTCTCGGCGTGCCAGCTCGGCATCACGTTGTCCAGTCTCATCTTGGGATGGCTCGCCGAGCCCGCCATCGCGGAGCTCTTGCTCGCCGGAGTGCGGGCGTTCGGCGGCAGCCTGTCGCCGGACGATCCCATCGTCCACGCGATCGCCATCGTCATCGCTCTGACCGTCATCACCGGCCTCCATATGGTCTTCGGCGAGCAGGCCCCGAAAATCTGGGCCATTCAGCGACCCGAAGCCACGGCTCTGTTCGCGGCGCTACCCCTCTGGTTGTTCGCGGCAGCGCTCAAGCCTCTGATTTGGGTCATCAACGAAGCGTCCAATAGCCTGCTCCGCTTCATGGGTCTAGCCCCGGACGACTTGCACGACAGTATCCAGGATGTGTCGGAGCTGCGTAGCGTGATCGCGACCGCGGCCCAGTCGGGTCACATTTCTTCCCGGCAGTCGCAGCTCGCTCAGAACGTCTTCGGGATCATGAACATGGAAGCGCGACACATCTTGGTGCCGCGTCCGGATGTTCAAGTCCTCAGTCTGCACAACACCTTTGACGAGAACATCGCCATCATCCGGGAGAGCCAGCACTCACGTTACCCGCTATGCGAGAACGATCTCGACTCCGTCCTCGGCGTCGTGCACACGAGAGATCTCGTGCAACTGTTTACCGGTGCCGAAACTCTGACGCGAGACCTCACCACACTCGCGCGTGAAGTCGAGTTCGTGCCCGAGACCCAGCCACTCTCCCGCTTGATCGTGACGATGCAAAATACCCGCAACCATGTCGTCGTGGTGGTCGATGAGCACGGTTCGTCCGTGGGGCTCGCCTTTTTGGAAGACGCGCTCGAGGAAATCGTCGGACCGCTCGCCGACGAGTTCGACGAGGAAGAGCAGTCTTTTTCGAGGCTCGACGACGGCTCGATCCGAATGGCAGGAAACGTCGCCTTGCCGAAGGCGGTTGAGCTATTGGGCCTCGCCGATATCAGCCCCGATGCCGAGCCGGAGACCATCGCCGGTCTCGTGACGGCGCAGCTCGGGCGACTTCCCCACGTTGGCGATCACACGAGGATTGGTCGCTTCGACGTCACCGTCGAGAGCGTCGCTCAGCGGCGCGTGCGCTGGCTCAAGTTCGTACCACACCCACTGATACCGGACTCGGAGGAAGAGCAGGAAGAAGCCAGCCCCGCGTGAAAACGACGGCCTTGTTCAGGGTTTGACCGACACGACGAGCTCCGCGTCGAGCACGGCTCCCTCGGTGTCGAGCGAAATCGAATCGATGTTGAAGGACTCGAGAGCCACCGTACCCGCACCGGCCGCAGTGAGAAGTCCGAGATAACGCTCCAAGCTCGGCTGTGCTCGTACCCGTAGTAGCGGCTCGATCTGCGCTCGAATGAGAGGCGAGAACACGTCGAAGAGCTTGTGATCGGCTTCGAACGCCGCATCGTCCAGGAAGAGCTCGCCCTCACCGAAGCGAGGGATGCCGCTCACCACGATGTCGAAATTGTCGCCGGCACCGACGCATTTGCCTGCGACCTCGGTTCCCGCCCGCCCCGCGAAAAGAAACCGGACCGAAAGCCTTTCTCCGGACACGCTCACCCGAGGCTCCTGAATGAACGCATAGGCACAGGTATCCTCGGGGCCTCCCCGCAAGTAGCGACGACCGCCTTCGGTCAAATAGTGTTTGACGATCATCCGCTCCATTGACGGATAGGCCACTTCGAGCTTCGCCGCCGACGCTGCCTGTCCGACCACGAGCATCGCTGCCAAACTCATTATCATTCGCCGCATCATGTGCTCCTGCGCATTGTCATTACCAACGGAGGGACATGATACAAGAACGCGCTCAGGACATCGGTGGGTGGCTTGGTTTTCGCGCTAACAGATAGAGCGTCCCCGGGACGGTGCCATGCTCCACAATGTCGAACCCTGCCCTCTCCAGTGGTTCACGCCACCGCTCGAGACCGGTCGTGGAGCCAAAGTAGCCGTGCTCGGCAAAGAACGGATAAGCAAAGCTAATCCAACCATCCGGTTGGATCACCATCAACAAGAACTCTCCGCCCGGGCGCAGGACTCGCTGGATCTCGGCGAGCGAGAGTTCGACGCCCTCCCGGTCGAGATGGTCGATGACGTAGGCGCTCACGGCGGCGTCGAGCGAGCCATCCTCGAGAGGCATTTCACGTACGTCGCCCACCTGCACCTCGATGCGATCTCTCACCCCCGCCGTTTCCGCATTCCCGTAGAGGCGGTCCGGAGTGTTATCGGGAATTCCGAAATAGCCCTCATAGAGGTCGAGAGCAAGGACCCGACTCTCCGGACGCGCGAGAAGCACCATCAATGACGAGCGTCCGGAGCCCGCGCCCGCATCGAGGACCTCGCCCGTGCCGCCGGCGAGAAAGGTCTCCGTCGGCAGCGCCATCGGTAGATTCATACGCATCATCATTTGAACCACGACGAGAGCTGCCCCAGCCCAAAGCGTGAGCGCTCCCGCGATACTTGTCACCCATCGGGGCCAGCGGAGTCTCCAGCCGAGGAGCGCGAGCGCTCCGAAGAACACGATGCCAAGGACGTGCCCATAGTTCCACGCCCAGCCATAGCCAAAGTCGTATAGGAACGGATTCATCCCTTCTTCCCCTTCTTCTCGGTTTCGCGCGCGTAGTGAAAGACTTCCTCGAGCGGACGCTCGAACACCGCGGCGATGCGAAACGCCACTTCGAGTGACGGCGAGTATTTTTCGAGCTCGATCGCGTTCACGGTTTGGCGGGTCACTCCGATAAGCTCAGCCAATTGCTGCTGCGTCATCTCGTTCGCAGCGAAACGCAATCGTCGAATCGTGTTCGTCACCCGCGTTGACGCCACGTCACACCCCTCGTCGGTGGTAAACGATGCGCGCCGCGTGCTTCACGGCTTCCCCGAGGACGAGCGCCAGCAACACTCCGTAGCCCATCGCCACCGCGTTTCCACCGAGGTGAATGGTGGACACGGCCGCGAGAGACCCGATGACGTAGACGTTGCGTGAGGCGCTTACCGATTTGAGCTCGATGAGCCGGTCGCGCTCGTCCTTGGGAGCGCGCGCGTCGGCCGGCGCCCGTATCGCGACGACGACGTGCGCGGCGACCTCGATAACGACGAGAGCGAGGATGCAGTAGAAGAGGCCGTGAACTGATTCGGGGCTCGATGAGGGCCTCAGCGACCTCGGCACGTGAAGAAAAAAGAAGCCCCCGACCAGCAGAATCGAGAACAACGAGATCCAAGCACTTTTCTCACGAAACGACATTCTCGCCTCCGAGCCCAAATGTATATAATTTCATACATCATGTCCATTATTCATTACTCGCAAAACGTGCTCTCACTTTTGAATTTCTTTTCTGAAAGGTGAATAACGTAACTTGACATAACGTAAATATCGGGTTTACCCTCCTTGATGTTTTCTATTCCAATAAGTCGTTTACTTCACAAGGAGAAAGCCGATGATCTCACGCTCAATCGCTCTTCTCGCATGCTTCACCTTCATGGCGTCCACGTTCCTCCACGCCCAAGAGGTCTACACCTACATCACACATTGGCGGCTCCCGCGGGCTCAATTCCAAAGCGCGTCGGAGTTCAACGAGAAACACGCCGCGC
>JAJCXL010000197.1 GCA_029263435.1 Acidobacteriota bacterium
AACCGTCACGCGCAGTCCGAAATTCGGCCTGGAGATCTGCCGGCACCTGGTGCGGGCCTCGCGAGCGACATTGCCCAACTCTTCGGCGACGCCCCCGAGACCGGAGTCCGGAAAACGAGAACGAACTCGCGCGACCATGCTATCGGCCGTCTCGAGGATCTCGCTCGAGCTCAACGCTCGGTATCTTCCGTTGGCCATTTCTCGCTTCCGCTTCTTCGATTCTACCAGGCGGAGCTACCGTTCACTCGCGGCTAGATGTAGGATCCGGCGCCATGAAGCGCATTGTCTTTCTCACGTTCTGTTTGCTCTTGGCAGCCGTTGGTAGCGCACAAGACCCGTTTTGGCCCGGCACCACCTACGACGCCGCCGTTCCCACGATGGAAGACGTGCTCGGGCACGCTCCCGGAGCGGACATCGTCTCGCATGCCGAGATTCTCGAATACCTCGAAGCTCTCGTCGCCGCCCGACCGAATCAAATCCAGGTGCACGAGTATGCCCGCACTTGGGAAGGACGAGCCCTCGTCTACGCGGTCATCGGCTCCGAAGCGAATCTCGCCCGGATCGAAACGATCCAGTCCAACATGAGAAAGCTCGCCGACCCTCGAACGACCAGTGAAGCGGAGGCACAGCAGATTTTGGAGACCCAGCCGGCCATTACCTGGCTGGCTTACGGGGTACACGGAAACGAGATCTCGTCTCCGGATGCCGCGCTGTTCACTGCCTACCACTTGCTCGCCGCCGACAATGACCCCATCGTCGACGGGATTCTCCGAGAAAGTCTCGTCATTCTCGTGCCGACGCAAAATGCCGACGGAAGAGATCGATTCGTGAATCATTTTCGAGTCTCTCGTGGCATCGCGCCCAGAGCACACCCGGCCGCTGCCGAGCACGACGAGCCTTGGCCCGGTGGTCGGACCAACCACTACTACTTCGACCTGAACCGCGACTGGCTCGCTTTGACCCAACCCGAGACCCGGGGCCACGTCCGCGCCTACCTCGAATGGTTTCCGACGACGTTCGTCGACCTCCATGAGATGGGCGGTAACTCCACCTACTACTTCACCCCGGAAGCGGTTCCGTATAACCCTCACATCACGTCCTCTCAGCGCGAAGTACTCGACGTCTACGGCCAGAACAACGCCAAGTGGTTCGACACCTACGGATTCTTGTACTTCACCCGCGAGGTCTACGACGCGTTCTACCCCGGCTATGGAGCGAGCTGGCCGATCTTTCACGGCACCAACGCGGCGACCTACGAGCAGGCCTCCGCTCGGGGGCTCGTGTTCGCGAGAGACGACGGCACCGAGCTCGTTTTCGCAGAGACCGTGAGACACCACTTCGTCTCTTCGATCGCGACCCTCGAGACGACCGCGACTCACCGACGACGACTGCTAGATGGGTTTTGGGAGTACCGCAAATCCGCCATCGAAGAGGGACGCACCGAAGCCGTGAAGGCCTTCGTGATCGCGAAGCAGGACGACTCCGCTGCGGTCGAGAAGCTCGGCGGCATTCTCACCGAGCACGGCATCGAGGTGAGTCGTGCCCGCGAAGCGTTCACGGGCTGCGGAGTCGAGCTCGCCGCCGGAAGCCTCGTCATCGACCTCGCCCAACCGGCCAAGCGCCTCATTCGCACGATCCTCGACGAGCAGGTCGAGATGGAAGCCGACTTCCTCGCAGAGCAGGAACGTCGCCGCAAGAAGAACCTCTCAGACGAGATCTACGATGTCACGGGATGGTCGCTCGCCCAGATGTTCAACCTCGAGGCCACTGCCTGCGACGCAGTTCCCAGCGGCGACTTCGAGCGGGTCACGCACGAGCGCTCGCTGCCGAAAACGATCACCGGAGGTCGGACCCGGCTCGCCTATCTCGTCCCCTGGGGAGATGCCGCGGCCGGTCGCCTCCTCGCGCGAGCACTCCTCGCGGACCTCCACGTGTTGAGCGCGGACAAGACCATTCAACAAGGGGGTCGTACCTACCCTGCCGGGACGCTCATCTTCATGGCCGACCACAATCCCGACTCGATACACGACACGCTCCTCGAGCTCGCTCGCGTCACGGGAGCCGAAGTCGTATCGACGGACACCGGTTGGGTCGAAGGCGGCGTCAACTTCGGCAGCAACAACGTGCAACATGTCCGCCGTCCGGAAGTCGCCATGGCATGGGATGACCCGACCTCGTCGAACGGTGCCGGCGCCACCCGTTTCGTGCTCGAAGGACAGTTCGGCTATCCGGTCACGCCGCTACGCACGCGCAGCATCCGCTCGACCGATCTCAGCGCGTTCGACGTGTTGATCCTTCCCGAGGGCAGCTATCAGCGGGTGCTCGGAAGCGGCGAGAACGACCAGCTGTCACGCTGGGTCGAAGCCGGAGGCACCCTCATCGGGATTGGCTCGGCCCTCGACTACTTGATCGAGGCGGAGCTGTTGTCTTCCAAGCGTGAGAGCCAAGCGGAGCGCGACGACGATCCAAAGAAGGACACCGATGACGACGACGAGGAGGACGGGCCCCACGCCATGCTCCTCGAGACCGAAGAGGACTACCTCAAAGCGATCGAGCCGAAGAAAGAGGACCCGGACTCCGTCGCCGGCGTCATGGTCAAGGCGAGGCTCGACCCCGAGCACTGGCTGAATGGCGGGATGGGCGAAAGTGTCTTCGCGCTCGTCCGAGGCCGTGCGATCTACACGCCTCTCACGCTCGACGACGGGCGTAACCCCGCCGTCATGGCGGGTCCGGATGAGCTACTCGCAAGCGGCTACTTGTGGGAAGACAACCGCAAGCAGATGGCGTACAAACCGCTGACGATGGTGGAGCCCCACGGGCGTGGGCTCGTAATCGGCTTCGTCGCCGACCCGAACTTCCGCGCATACGTCGACGGACTGAACGTGATCTTCTTGAACGCGGTGTTTCGCGGTCCCGCGAGAGCAAGGCCCCCGGTATTGAGGTAGTGAGACATAGCTCGCATCAAGGCAAGCAGCGACGAGCTCGAATGGTGGCCAAGCCGAAGCGCTTTTCGTCGTTTCCTGTCCATTTTTTCGCGGCGCTGGGTCTAGTAACCTCGTGGGGAGGAGTCGCGCTAGGTGGCTTGGAGAGCACTGGCAAGAAAGTGCTACTCGTCTATGACATGGAGGGGCTTTCCGGCGTCACGACGAGCGGTACCGTCACCGTCGACAGTCAGTACTACTCGGCCGCAAGAGAGTCGCTCGCAGACGAGGTGAACGCTGCCGTAAAGGGACTTCGTGAGGCCGGGGCAAGTGAGGTCGTTCTGACGGATGGGCACGGCAGTGGAAACCCGAACCCCGACTACCCCATCGAGCGTCTCCCAGCGGGCGCCCGCCACGAGATTCGCGAGCACCATTACGATCCGTACACTGCAGTCAACGACGGAGACTACTCGGCCGTCGTCGCGATCGGCATGCACAGTGGATCCGGTTCCAGCGGATTCGCTGCCCACACGTTGCTCCCCCATACGCGTTGGATCGCAAACGGTTTCGCGTTGAACGAGTCGATGATTCTCGCTGCGCTCGCCGCGCGATCCCGCGTTCCACTCATCATGGTGACCGGCGACGACGTGCTGCGCCAAGAGATCCAGGCGTTCTCACCAAAAACGCGCTTCGTCACCGTCAAACAGGCGGTGTCCGGCGGCTCCGCGCAAGCAAGGCCCAAGGACGAGGTCCGCGAACGGATCGAATCGACCGCGGCTGAGGCGCTACGTGGACTCCAGGAGATCCCACCGTGGCGCGAGCTCCAGGCCGGCCCGATAGTAAATGAGTTCGGGTATCGCACCCGCGAACAAACCCAGCTGGCGTCTCTCTTTCCCCATGTCGAGGTCTTGAACGAGAAGACCGTGATGCTGCGAACGAACGATTTCGAGGAGGGCTATCTGACATTTCGAGCTCTTGCCCAATACACGTTTCTCGCACACATGAGCTGGGTCGTCGAGACCATCTACGAGCTCGACGATAGCGAGGAGATACTCAGACGTATTGGCGAAAGATTTCCCAGAGCGGGAAACTCGTTCGAGGCGACCGAGCGCGAGCTCGGTTCCAACGGGCTTGCGACGCACGGAGCTAAGTAACCCGGCCCCTTCGAATAGGACCGAACCGCTCGCGGAATCCGCGCGAACGCGAAACGGCGGCGAGGCCACTAGCCCCGCCGCCGCAGGCGGTGAGAAACTTACGGCTTAGTTTCCGGGATTGCCTCTCTTGATCTTCTCCATCGCCGCACCCAGGCTAAACGAGCCGGGAGCTTGGCGAGGTGGGAAGTCTCGAAAGCTCTCGAGATACCGTCCGACGAACGCTTGCGCCGGAGCCAGCGCGAACATGCGCTCGGCACGCCACATTCCGTAGCCCATGCCTTCGTGGTCCGCACGCTCGAACGGATCCGCGCGTAGGTGCATCAACTTGGGGAAGCGCAGCACGACGAAGGGGTCTTGCCACACATCGAATCCATGGGCGCGCTGCTCCATGAAGACGATCTTCCAGTTGTTGTAGCGAAGCGCTGCGATGTCCCCGTCATCGGTCCAGTACATGAACTCCGACCGAGGCGATGTGTCGACCTCCCCTTTCAGATAAGGCAGCATGTTGTAGCCATCGAGGTGAGATTTGTAGGTGCGTCCGATCGCCTGGACGCCACCGGCGACGAGCTTCTCCTTGATGTCCGGCTCTCCCGCAGCGGCCAACAGGGTCGGCAACATGTCCTCGTGCGAGAAGACATCGTTGTTCTTGGTGCCCGCCTCGATAACGCCCGGCCATCGGATCATGGCCGGAACGCGGTAGCCGCCCTCCCAATTGGTGTTCTTCTCTCCACGGAAAGGGGTCGTGCCTCCATCTGGCCAGGTCATCACTTCGGCGCCGTTATCAGTGGAGTACATGACGATGGTGTTCTCGGAGATTCCCAGCTCATCGAGCTTGTCGAGAATCTGCCCCACGTGCTTGTCGTGCTCGACCATGCCGTCGGGATAGACACCCAGTCCCGTCACCCCTTGAGCTTCTTCTCTCAGCCGGGTAAAGACATGCATGCGGGTCGAGTTCCACCACAAGAAGAAAGGCTTGTCGGCCTCGTGTGCGCGATCGACGAAATCGAGGGCGGCTTCCGTGACCTCGTAGTCGATCGTTTCCATGCGCTTCCTGGTCAAGGGGCCGGTATCCTCGACCCTACCGTCTGAGGAGGACTTGATGACCCCGCGCGGGCCGAAGGCCTCCTTGAATGTTCGCCCATCGGCCATCACCATGTCGCCGGGATAGTCGACGTTCTCGGGCTCGTCCTCGGCATTGAGATGGTAGAGGTTGCCGAAGAACTCGTCGAAGCCATGGTTCGAGGGTAAGTGCTCGTCTCGATCCCCGAGATGATTCTTGCCGAACTGACCCGTCATGTAGTCGTGATTCTTGAGAAGCGCCGCAATGGTCGGATCCTCGACCGGCATCCCCTCCGGCGCGCTCGGCAGCCCCACTTTCGTCAGGCCCGTTCGGATGGGCGCCTGTCCGGTGATGAACGCGGCCCGACCAGCGGTACAACTCTGCTGGCCGTACCAGTCGGTGAAAATCGCGCCTTCGTTCGCGATCCGATCGATGTTGGGCGTCTGGTATCCCATCACGCCCAAGTGGTAGGCGCTGATGTTGTACCAGCCGATGTCATCACCCCAGATCACGACAATGTTGGGCTTGCTATCCTGGGCTTGCGCGATGCCGGCGAGACCGGCAAACAAGACCAATACAGCCAACACCGCCGGACCCATCCGCGGCTTCTTCGTCTGATTCAATGGTTCGTCTCCTTGATTGTCTGTTTGAAACCGTCGAATTCGCGATGGAAAAGGTAAGCGACGGCAGCCCGAAAGCCGCCAAAGGCTAGAACAGTTGGCGTCGAAATGCTACGTCCGAGCCCAAGTCTTACTGAGATTTCTTCGTATCGGGCGAAACGGCCAGCGGATCGACAGCGATGGCCTTCAGCGAACGGTC
>JAJCXL010000198.1 GCA_029263435.1 Acidobacteriota bacterium
GGGGTGGCACAATGCTTGCTAATACAGGTTGTCGAGAACGCATTTTGGCGTCGCTCCCCAATCTCGACGCCAGCCCCGGGAGGTGCCCCCCGCACCGCCTCCCGGGGATGAAAATTGGGGGTAGGCTTCGATCTTGGAGCCTGCCCCCTTTTTCATTTTCAGGAGATCGCGCGACCTCTCGGCTGGCCTCAGGAGGTCGCGACCTTCGAAACGCTGTTAAAGACGAGGGCGCCCGACTCGACGTCAATCTCGAGCCGCTTGCCTTCTTCGATTTGTCCCGCGAGCAAACGGCGGGCGATCTCGGTCTCCACCGACTTTTGAATCGTGCGCTTGATGGGGCGGGCCCCATACACCGGGTCGTAGCCGGCTTCAGCGATGAGGCTCTTCGCCGCATCGGTCAAGGCGAGCTCGATGTTCTTGGTAGCGAGCCGCGCCTTCAGGCGATCGAGCTGAATGTCGACGATCTCGACGAGCTGGTCTTTCGACAAGGCATGAAACACGACGACCTCGTCGACGCGGTTGAGAAACTCCGGTCGAAAGTACTGCTTCATCTGACCCAGCACTTCCGCTCGCATTTTCTTGTACTGCTCGCTGTCATCCGAGTCCGTGCAACCGAGAATCTCAGTGCTACCTATGTTCGAGGTCATGATGAGGACGGCGTTTCGGAAATCAACCGTGCGTCCCTGCGAGTCGGTGAGCCGACCTTCATCGAGGATCTGCAACAGCAAGTTGAACACGTCGGGATGGGCTTTTTCGATCTCGTCGAACAGGATGACGGAGAACGGCTTCCGTCGGACGGCTTCCGTGAGCTGACCTCCTTCTTCATAGCCGACATATCCGGGAGGAGCGCCGATGAGGCGAGCCACGGCGTGTTTTTCCATGTACTCACTCATGTCGACCCGGACGAGCGCTTTGTCGTCGTTGAACAGGTATTCCGCCAGCGTCCGCGCGAGCTCGGTCTTCCCCACACCCGTCGGACCGAGAAAGATAAAGCTGCCGGTGGGTCGGTCGGGGTCCTGCACTCCCGCGCGGGCGCGCACGACCGCGTCGGCAACGGCGTCGACCGCTTCGTCCTGACCGATGACTCTACGGTGAAGATGAGAGGAGAGCTCGAGTAGCTTTTCGACCTCGCCCTCGAGCAGCTTAGATACGGGAATACCGGTCCATCGCGCGACGATTTGCGCGATATCCTCGTCGTCGACTTCCTCTTTGAGCAGAGTCGTTCCGGTCGTATCGAACCGTGCTTCCGCTTCGGCGAGCTCTTTCTCTAGGCCGGCCAGCCGCCCATAGCGAAGCTCGGCGACCCGCTCGAGCTGATAGGCACGCTCCGCCCTTTCGATCTCCTGCTTCGTTTCCTCGATTGCGGCGCGATGCGTCCGGACGGCCGCGATGAGCTCTTTCTCCTGCTGCCATTGACCGCGAAGCGCGTCCGCGTGAGCTTTGTGATCCGCGAGCTCTCGACTGAGCACGTCGAGCCGCTCCTTCGACGCCTTGTCTCTTTCCTTCTTCAGCGCCTGTCGCTCGATCTCGAGCTGCATGACCCGGCGGTCGACTTCGTCCAGCTCGGTCGGCACACTGTCGATCTCGGTACGAAGCCGTGCGGCGGCTTCGTCCATGAGGTCGATGGCCTTGTCGGGTAGGAACCGATCGGAAATATAGCGTTGAGACAGCACCGCCGCCGCGATCAAGGCAGCGTCCTTGATGCGCACGCCGTGATGCACTTCGTAGCGTTCTTTGAGCCCTCTGAGAATCGAGATCGTATCTTCCGTCGACGGCTCGTTCACCAAGACCGTTTGGAACCGACGCTCGAGCGCCGCGTCCTTCTCGATGTACTTGCGATACTCGTCGAGCGTGGTGGCGCCGATACAATGGAGCTCTCCGCGAGCCAGCATGGGCTTGAGTAAGTTGCCGGCGTCCATGGCGCCTTCCGCCTTGCCCGCGCCGACGACGTTGTGCAGCTCGTCGATGAACAAGACGATCTGACCGTCGGACTCCTGGACGGCCTTCAGGACGGCTTTCAGACGTTCCTCGAACTCCCCTCTGAACTTGGCACCCGCGATGAGCGCACCTAGGTCCAGAGAAACGACTCGCTTGTCCTTCAGGCCCTCGGGCACGTCCTGGGCGATGATGCGCTGAGCGAGCCCCTCCGCGATCGCGGTCTTTCCCACGCCGGGCTCGCCGATCAAGACCGGATTGTTCTTCGTCCGCCGCGACAGGATCTGCACCACCCGCCGGATCTCATCGTCACGACCGATGACCGGGTCGAGCTTACCGGTGGCGGCGAGATGCGTGAGGTCGCGGCCGTACTGCTCCAGTGCTTCGTAGGTGTTCTCCGGGGTCTGGGACGTGACCCGTTGCGAGCCTCGAACTTCTTTGAGAGCGGCGAGAAGGGCATCGCGATGCGCCCCAAGCGAGACCAAGAGCTGCCCCGAAGGACCCTCATCCGCGGTAATGCCCAACAGTAGATGCTCCACGCTGACATAGTCATCGCGAAGCGCGGTGGCTTCCTCGCTCGCTCGCTCGAGGACGCTTCGCAAGCGCGCGCCCAAGTACAGTTGACCGGCGCCGGGGCCTTTCACGGCCGGAAGCGCGTCGAGCTCGCTCTTCACACTCGAAACAACCCCTTGCGGATCGACTCCGACGCGTTGAAGAATCTTCGGGGCGAGGCCTCCCTCCTGCTCCAGGAGTGCCATGAACAGGTGCTCGACTTCGACCTGTTGCTGCCCGCCGCGCGTGGCGAGCGACTGCGCACCCGCCACCGCTTCCTGCGATTTCTCGGTGAATTTGTTGAAATCCATATCTCTATAGCTCCTCCCTTAGAGGTTGAGTAGAATTTTATGATATTAGCCTTTACATGTCAAGTTATATAGTCATGCTAGACTCAACTTAGGTTGACAGACACGGCTGTGA
>JAJCXL010000199.1 GCA_029263435.1 Acidobacteriota bacterium
GATCGCGACGGAGCGGAGGAGCTGATACTCCTCGTCGTTCAGCGTCTGCGAAGGCGCCACCACGATCGACTCGCCCGTGTGAATCCCCATCGGGTCGAGATTCTCCATGTTGCAAACCGTCACGCAGTTGTCGCGCGAGTCTCGCACGACCTCGTACTCGATCTCCTTCCACCCGCGCAGATATTCCTCGACGAGGACTTGCGAAACACCTCCCGAGAACGCTCGCTTGAGCGCGTCATCGAGCTCCGAGGCGCGCTGAACGACGCCACTACCTTTCCCGCCGAGCGCGTAAGCTCCACGCAACATGACCGGAAGACCTATCGCGTCGACCGCGCGTTTTGCCTCCTCCGGTGAGTTGCACGCCCGACTCGTCGCCACCTTGACGTCGATCTCGCTGAGACGCTCGTTGAACCGCTGCCGGTCCTCGGTGTCCTCGATCGCTTGCACGGGAGGGCCGAGCACCCGGATGCCGAGCTCGTCGAGAACCCCGGATCGATGAAGCTCCAGACCGCAGTTCAACGCGGTCTGACCCCCGAAAGACAGCAAGATCGCATCTACGCCTTCTTTCTTCGCGACCTCCGCGACGATGTCCGGCGTGACCGCATGAAGATAGATACGATCGGCGAGCCCTTCGCTCGTCTGGATGGTGGCGATGTTCGGGTTGACGAGGACCGTCGGGATGCCTTCCTCGGAGATCGCCTTGATGGCCTGAGAGCCCGAGTAGTCGAACTCGCCTGCTTGGCCGATTTGGAGCGCACCCGAGCCGAGCACGAGCGCGCGCTTGGGTTTCGCGGGAAGGTAAACGCCGTACATTAGGAGCTCCGTTCAGCGATCGGTTCGCTAGCAGCCCGTGGTGAAAATGCGTCTGCATTCGACCGGCGATGCATCCCGTCTGGCTGCGTTGCTCCTCCCGTCAAATGTCTGGACATTCTCGAGCAGTCGCGGAGTCGCGCCTTGCCAGCCGGGCGCCTCGCCCGTCTCGGTGCGACGACGCGCTTGCACCACGGACTGCTAGCTATCAAGAGCCCATGCCGACGGCGCGGATGAAATCATCGAACAGGAACTCGGTATCTTTGGGGCCCGGCGCGGCTTCGGGATGAAACTGAACGCTGAAGTGTGGATGCCGTCGCGAACGAACCCCCTCGTTGGTGCCATCGTTGACGTTGACGAACCACGGCTCCCAGTCGGCCAAAGGTTCCGAAACGTCCACCGCATAGCCGTGATTCTGGCTGGTGATATAGGAGCGACGCGTCAGCAAATCTTGGACCGGCTGGTTCACGCTTCGATGACCGTAGGGAAGCTTGTAGATGCCGTAGCCCGCGGCCAAAGCAAGAATTTGATTTCCGAGACAGATCCCGAAGATGGGTTTTTCGTAAGTCTCGAGCAGGCCACGTACTTGGTCGACCAGAGCGCCCAAATCCCTGGGGTCTCCGGGCCCGTTTCCGATGACCACTCCGTCCATCTCTGCGGCGTGCCGCGCCAGATCCTCGTGCCACGGGACGCGCCGAAGCCTGGCGCCGCGCTCGACGAGCAATCGGGCCATGTTGTCTTTCGCGCCCACGTCCACGAGGAGCACGCGCGGACCTTTCGTGCCCATCTCGACGGTTCGGCTGGGCGTCACGAGACGAAAAACTTCCTCCGACATCTCGACGACGCTCGCGCGTTGTTTCGCGTCGCTCAGCGACATGGTCCCGGGAAAGAGCCACCCGGGCATCGTGCCGTACTCGCGCAACCGCCGCGTCAACGTGCGGGTATCCACCCCGGTGAGCCCGGGCACCGACTCCGCGGAAAGCCAGTCGCCGAGCGATCGTTCGCCGTTTCGATGACTATGATGCTGGACGTAGTTTTGAACGATGAGACCTTGAACCTGGATATGGTCGGACTCGAACGGCCGATCGATCGTGGTCGAAGAACGGGGATTCGGCACGCCGTAGTTGCCCACCAATGGGTAAGTAGCCACGAGGATTTGCCCCCGATAAGAGGGGTCGGTCAACGTTTCTATGTAGCCGGCCATTCCGGTATTGAAGACGACCTCGCCGAAGACAGGGCTCTGGGCACCGAACGACGCGCCGACGAGCTCCGTCCCATCCTCGAGGACCAGCCGCACGGGCGCGGTCGACTCACTGCTCTGGGAACTTTCAGTCGGATCCAGGAAGGAAGAACTGCTCACCCGCTACCCCATTTTCGAACCACATGACGTTGACCCACGCTTTGACCGTCGCCTATCATATCCTACCCAGCACCTCGTCCTACACGTTCAAAGAAAAAGTCACTCGCATCGCTGGCATCTTAGCCTCCGATGACCCATCAGATGAACATATTAGGAATTTCCGCGTTCTACCACGACAGCGCCGCGTGCCTCGTCCGAGACGGCGACATCGTGGCCGCGGCGCAAGAAGAGCGGTTCACTCGAAAAAAACACGACCACGAGTTTCCCAAGCAAGCCGTCGACTACTGCCTGTCCGAAGCAGGGATCACGACGGCCGAGCTCGACCTCGTCGCCTTCTACGACAAGCCTTTGTTGAAATTCGACCGGATCCTGGAGACCTATCTCGCCTATGCTCCACGGGGCTACAAGCTCTTCCTCAAAGGCCTCCCCTTGTGGGTCAAACAAAAGCTCTACACCCCGCGGGAGCTCGACCGGGGCTTGAACCACGGCTATCGGGGGCGCTACGTGTTCACCCGCCATCACGAGTCACACGCGGCGAGCGCGTTTTATCCCTCCCCGTTCGACGACGCGGCCATCATCACCCTCGACGGAGTGGGTGAATGGTCGACCGGCAGCGTCGGCATCGGCGAAGGCCATCGCATCCGCTTGCTCAAAGAGCTCCGCTTCCCCCATTCGCTGGGACTGCTCTACTCCGCCTTTACCTATTTTTGCGGTTTCCGGGTCAATAGCGGTGAGTACAAGCTGATGGGTCTCGCGCCGTACGGAGAGCCGCGTTACGCCGAGGTCATCCGGGACGAGCTCATCGACTCCAAGAAAGACGGTTCGTTCAAGATGGACATGAGTTATTTCGGTTTCTGCCATGACGACGTCATGACGACTCCGAAAATGAACCGTTTGCTCGGGGGGCCGCCGCGCACGATGGAAGGCCCTCTCACTCAACGTGAAATGGACATTGCCGCGTCGATCCAGCTCGTCACCGAAGAGATCATGCTGGAGGCCGCCGTCTTCGCACACGAGCTGACGGGCGCGAAGAATCTCGTCATGGCGGGAGGCGTGGCGCTCAATTGCGTCGGAAATGGACGCATTCTCCGGGAGGGCCCCTTCGACGAGCTCTGGATACAGCCGGCGGCCGGCGACGCGGGAGGCGCTCTAGGAGCCGCACTCTTCGTCTGGCATCAGCTCCTCGGCAATGAGCGCACTCCCGTGGAGGGCGACTCTCAGAAAGGCTCTCTCTTAGGTCCCGAGTTCTCTTCTGAGAAGACCCGGGCTTTTCTGGATTCCGTCGGCGCCCGTTATCACTACTGCGACTCGGAGCCCGAAGTCGCGGAGGCGATCGCAGCCCTCATCGAAGCCGAGGCCGTGGTCGGACACATGGACGGTCGGATGGAGTTCGGCCCCCGAGCCCTCGGGGCTCGCTCCATCCTGGGGGACGCGCGTTCGGAGAAAATGCAATCGGTCATGAACGTGAAGATCAAGTTCCGCGAGTCCTTCCGACCTTTCGCGCCGTCGGTGCTCCGCGACGAGGTCGACCAGTTCTTCGAGATGCGACCACGAGAAGACAGTCCCTACATGTTGCTGGTCGCGCCGGTGAGATCCGACCAAAGGAGATCGATCGACGACAACGGCGCACAGGGCCTCGATAAGCTCAAGCAATCCCGCTCCTCATTGCCGGCAATCACCCATGTCGACTACTCCGCCAGAGTTCAAACCGTAGATGAACGCCGTCACCCTCGGTTTCACCGTATTCTACAGAGCGTGAAGGAGCGGACCGGGTGCCCGGTGGTCATCAACACGAGCTTCAACGTACGCGGTGAGCCCATCGTCTGTAGCCCCGAGGACGCCTATCGCTGCTTCATGGCGACCGACATGGACGCGCTCGTCATCGGACGCTTCGTCCTCAACAAGAACGACCAGCCCCATCGCGAGTCGCACGATCGCGAGGCTCACCTGGCGCAGTTCCAGCTGGATTAGCGACGACGTGCTCGTTCAGCTACATCTCGACCCCAACGACAAGCAGCTCCGGCAGTTCGGCCTCGTCGCCATCGCAGCCTTGGGTGTGGTGGGCGGCCTCGTGTGGTGGAAAAACGGCCTGTTCGGGCTCGACTTCGGGGACCACGCGCGGACGGTCTCCTACGCTCTTTGGGCGACGGGGGCTTTGTCGGCTTTGTTCTCCTGGGTCGCTCCCCGCGCGAACCGGCCGCTCTTCATCGGGTTGAGCCTGCTCGCCTTTCCGATCGGCTGGGTCGTGTCTCACCTAGCGCTCGCGTTTTTGTTCTTCGGCGTCCTCACACCTTTGGCCCTTCTCTTCCGGCTCCTGGGAAGGGACGCGCTCGCAAGACGTTGGGATCCCGATGCCGATACCTATTGGACCGATTTGCCTTCGGATCCCGAGCCGAAGGATTATTTCCGTCAATTCTGAGGAGTACCGAGAACATGCCTTCCAAGCGCGACGACGTGACGGAGCTCGCCAAAGCTCAGCGACAGAGCCTCTTTTCCGAGTTTCTCGACTTCCTCAAACACAATAAGAAATGGTGGCTCCTGCCGATCGTCCTCGTTCTGCTCGCCCTCGGCGCGCTCGTCGTCCTCAGTGGGAGTGGCGCGGCACCGTTCATCTACACGCTGTTTTAGTCGTCTTCGGCCCTCGGGTCGAGGCGGACGCATCTCGGCGTCAGGCCGCGGGTCACGGCGCGATCTCCTTGACATTTCCGCGCCCCATTGGTACAAATAACTATCCCTTAGCCCAACCAGGGGAAGTAATCGAGTCGACGACGATCTTGACGTTGGCTCACTGTTGAGTGTGATCGGGGGATCACGATCGGGTGCCAGCTCGGGCCGGGAGCTGGTGGCTAGGGATGGGTTCCGTTTCTCGTACGCGGGGTCTTAATGGAATTCGAGCTATCTATCGGTCTTCCCCGACCTTTTCGAGACTTCTACTAGGTCTGTAAGGGTTGTGAGCGGGCTATTTCTTTCGGCACCTTCGATGCGCACGTTGACGTGCGTGCTGATCGATATCGCCGTCATCGCGACCACGCTCTGGGTGGCGATCGCTTTGCGCTTCGGCGACGCGTTTCCCGCATACGACCAAGCGCTGCCTCGAGTCGCGGTCTTCGTCGCCGCGCTCATACTCGCGTTCTACTACAGCGATTTGTACGGCGGGCGCGCGCCTAAGAGCGTCACGGATCTCATCCTTCGTATTCTGAGGTCCTTTCTCGCCGCCGGCGTCTTCTTGTCCCTGACCTATTACGCGGCTCCGGAGCTCGCGCTGGGCCGAGGCATCCTGCTCATCTACCCGCCCGTCGCACTCGCGGCGCTCATCACGTGGCGCGTCAGCTATTACTGGGCGCTTCAGCGAGAGTCTTTCGTCGAGAACGTTCTCGTGCTCGGCACCGGGACGGCGGCCGAGGGACTCGCCCGAGAGCTGTTACAGCACCGCAAGGAAGGCTATCGACTCGTTGGCTTCTTGGGTCAAGAGGCGGACGAAGTCGGCCGCTCCATTTTGAACAGCTCCGTCGTGGGCACGTTCGACGATCTCATCACCGCGACGGAGCGGTTGAACGTACACTCCGTCGTCGTCGCGCTCGAAGAGCAGCGAGGAAAGCTCCCGCTCGCGGACTTGCTGGCGTGCAAGCTCAGAGGGGTCGCGATCGCCCAGGGTGCCGATTTCTACGAGGCTGTCACCGGCCAACTCCCGGTCCGCAACCTACGTCCGAGCTCCTTGATTTTCGCCCCCGGTTTTCGCAAGCCGCGATTCTTCAATACGACGCGTCGAGTGGTGGAGTTCGTCATCGCGCTCGTCGGGCTCGTACTCACGATTCCAATCTTGCTCCTCGCAGCCCTTGCCATCTGGATCGAGGATGGTCGCCCGATTTTCTTCACCCAGGAGAGGGTGGGTGAGCTCGGAAAGACTTTCATGCTGTACAAGTTGCGCACCATGCGGCGCGACGCAGAGAAAGCCGGAGCGGTTTGGGCCTCGGCCGACGGCGACCCGCGGGTCACGCGCGTGGGCCGCTTGTTCCGAAAGACCCGGATCGACGAGCTCCCGCAGCTGTTCAACGTGCTACGCGGGGACATGAGCTTCGTCGGGCCTCGTCCGGAGCGCCCGTGTTTCGTTGATGAGCTCGCCGCGCTCATCCCGTATTACGGCGAGCGCCATTCGGTCAAGCCGGGGATCACCGGCTGGGCTC
>JAJCXL010000200.1 GCA_029263435.1 Acidobacteriota bacterium
CCGTGCGTGACGGAGGCGGCGAGCAGAGCGAGCGCGCTCCACATCAGAAATCGAACATGTAGGTGTACTTCACGACGAAGGAACGCCCGATAAGATCCGGAAAGAGTACTCCGGTATCTGGGTCGATACGGGTCAAGCTCGCGGTATTGCGTCGGTCGTTGTAGACGACGAAGAGCCCGGTGCCGCTTCGTTGGAGCCAGGCGAAGCGGATGTTCGACGACACGTCCGCCGACTGAGAGTTGTACTGAATGAGGGCGGAGATGCTCGTGAGCGGGGTGAAGGAGTAGACCGCTCGGACAGGGACGAGGTCGAGCTCGAAATCGCCGCCGGGCAGTTTGATGTTGTCGTGCTGCCACGCGACGCTCGCTTGGAGCTTTCCACCCAGGAGGCGGACATTGCCCGTCAAGTCGTAGGCCGTCGTGGTGCCGTCGTAGAAGTCACCCCATGTGTAGCGTGCGTCGAACGAATAGGTCGCGCTCGGGTTTCCGATCCACTCCGCGGTCCACTGTCCCCACCCGTAGAGCCCCGGCGGAATGACGACCGTTCTACCATCGGGCCCTCTAAAAACGTTGAAGTTGCTGGTGGGGCGGTCTTGCTCGTAGTCGTAGCGTGCGCCGAACCGGCCTCCCACCTGAGGCTGGATCTCGAGAAAATGGTAGTGACCGCGAGAGGTCTGGATCTCGTTGTCGAAGCCGTAATAGGCATTCCACGTAACGTGCGGCGAGAATCGTCGGATCCATTCGACGCTCTTCGGCTGCCAGTCCAGGAAGTAGCGCAGCTGCGGTTTCTTGAATCCCCGGCGAGGAACGAAGCCGGTATCCGCTCGAAACTTCTCACCGACTTGGGTGTAGCCGATGTGCCCGTTCCACCAATTCGTCGCGTAGTTGACGAGCGCGCGTCCGGCATAGTCGCTGCCGTCGTCTTCTGAGGACGAGCCGGCGAGGAACGTGAACACTTTGGTGTTCTCCGTGAGCTGCACGTTGGCGTCGGCACCGAAAGAGCGACTATAGCGGCGAAACGTATCGGGATAGTCTCCGGTCGCTTGTCGATTGACGACGATCGCTCCGAAGTTAGACCTTCCCAGCTCTCGTTGGACGCGAACGACGGCGAAGTTCTCCGACGGACTGAGAAGCTCGTCCGTGCGTCGGGTCATCGTCTGATCCGTCTGCATGTTCAAGATTCCAACGTTGAAGGCGCCCATCTTTCCGCTCGCGCGCGCGCCCGCGAGAATAGGAATCGGCACCCCGCCGGAGGCGAGGCCTATCCGGCGTGAGAAGAAGAGGTCGACTTCTTGGGGTGCTCCGAACTGGAATGTCGAGGCGTTCTCGAGAAAAAACGGACGCTTCTCGGGAAAGAACAAAGGGAAGCGGGTCAAATTGATCTGTTGATCATCAGCTTCGACTTGCGCGAAGTCCGTGTTGACGGTGAAGTCCGCCGTCAAGTTAGGAGTGACGCCCCACTTGACGTCGAGCCCGACGTCAAGCTCGTTGGTTCTTTGGTCCGTGGCTGCGAGATTGTCCTGGTCCGCGCGCGCGAGACCGTAAGGCGTAACCTTGACGTCGCGTCGCCCGGGCAAATCGAGGCCCGTGAGCTTCGACGCTAGAGACACACGGTAGAGGGTGTAGCCGCGCGGGATCGGCGCCAAGTAGACTTGCTCGTTCTTGCGGCGGATGTTCCGCATGACGTTGAAGCCCCACGTCTTGTTCTCGCCGGGTGCGTAGCGGAGTGTCCTGAGAGGGATCGCGAGCTCCGACTCCCAACCGCGCTCCGTGATCTGAGAACGGACGGTCCAGTCGGCATCCCAGTTCGCGTTGAACCCGCTGACTTGGCCCCGTTGCGAGCCGCTCGTGCCACCCCTTTGCACCGTGCCTCCAGTTTGACCCTCGCCCGCGACCTGACCGTCATACTCGATCCCGAGCGGGTTGGTGCCGAACAAGAACGCGTTCTGACTGTCGTTGAACGTGTCGAAAACGAACTGGATCGAATCGGTCTCGTTCAAGTCTCCGTCGCGTCGGCTCTCCGTGACCAAGATCTGATCGGGCTCGGTGTCGAAAGCGATGACTCCGATATAAAGCGTCGTCTTGCCGAGCAAGAGACGGACTTCGGTGCGCTCGCTCGCGGGCTCGCCCTCGAGCGGGTTCTGCTGAGTGAACTCTGCGTAAGGCTCGACGCTCAGCCAAACGTCGTCGTTGACGAGGCCATCGATGACGATTTCGTGGTCATCCTGAAGCAAGGCAACGGCCGCCTCGCGCGTCGCGGCGGCGGTCACCGTCCCCGCGGCGAGGAGCGGAGCAATCATTGAAAATGCGGACTTTAACATGTTGAAATTAAACCCTTAACGCTGATTGACGCCCCGCGACTATTCTAGCCTACGTGCGCGTTTCGCAGGTGAGAGTCGTTACAGGGGAGACGCCCCGGGTGTTCTTCTATGAAGCCCGAGGAGAGCGCCCCACGAGGCGGGTATACGCGTGATATCCCACGAAACGGAACGGCTCGGGGGGGATATAGCGGAGCCTCTGTTGAAAGAAGGGGAGAGCTCTCCATCTTTCATCGGCGTCGCTGTAGATGTCGGTGAGTATTTTGCCGGCAAGATTGGCCAGGGTGACGCCGTGGCCGCTATAGCCCACTGCGTAATAGACGTTTCGATGCGCGCCCCGAACGCCCATGGTGCAGAGTCGAGACAGCGTCAGCGCGACGGCTCCGCTCCATCGATGCGAGATCTCGACGTCTCGCAATGACGGAAAGTACGAGAGTAGCTGTCGTCGGTTCGCCCGAGCGGCGTTCTCCGATGGGTGCTCGTAGCGAGTGCCGTTGCCGAATCGGTAGTCGTAGGCCTCGTTGCTCCCGCCGCCGAAGATGAGACGCCGGGAGGTTCCCGGCGCGCCGATGAGCGTCCCGTAAGAAAGCCGGTCGCGGTCATCGGTGAACCCTAGCCCGCGCGGGAAGCCGAGGCCCGACCACGTCGTCGGATCCGCGGGCTCCGTCGCGAGGACGTGTGAGTGCACCGGTACGATGCCACTGCGAAAGTAACCCAGATGAGGCGTGTAGGCGTTGGTCGCGAGGACGATCGCATCTGCTCGGACGCTCCCCCCCTCGGTCTCGAGCTCGACGACGCGTCCTTCCCGGATGCGCGAGACGACGCTGTTCTCGAAAATCTGCACCCCTCGCCGTTCGAGCACCGGCTTGAGCTCGCGGAGAAAGGCGGCGCCGTCGAGATAGCCGGCTCGAGGGTCGAACAACCCGCCATGGGTGTTGTCGAACGCGATGAGGGAGCCGAGCTCCTTCGGCTCGAGGAAACGTACCGGAAGCCCGGCTCTCTCCCAGCGCTCAGCCGCTTCGGCCGCGGCATCCGCGTTCTTGCTATCCGTGAACATGTCGACGTGACCGCTCTGGTCATGGGGTACGTCGAGACCGTGCTCGGCGATGATCGACAGGACCGTGTCGATGCCGTCCTGAGTGGCGTCGTAGATTTGCCGCGCACGCTCCGGCTCCTCCGGGTCGACTCCGTGCACCCAGTTGAGCATCTGTCCGCCGTTTCGGCCGCTCGCTCCGTTCGCGAGCGTGCGCGCCTCGAGGATGGCTACGGCCTTGTTGGGGAATCGCGCGTTCAGGTGGTAGGCGGTCGACACCCCGGTGAACCCGCCGCCGATGATCGCGACATCGACGTCGAGCTTGCCGGCGAGGGGAGGTGAGGCGGTGTAGGGCTTCTTGCCGGCTAGCCACACCGATTGGTTGTCGTCGAAGTGACGCGCGCTCAACGGGCGGAGCGCACCTGCTCCAGCACTTCGAGCAGCCTTTCGATCGATCCCTCGCTGTTGCGAAAGTTCGTGATGCACGCGCGCGCCGCGGGATAGCTCCCACCGAGATTCATGAACGAGATCCAAGCGAGCCCGCTCGCTTCGACTCCTGCGACTATCGCGCGCATGTGGTCCGAGCTCGTCCCTTCGGACGAGCGCCCATCTTGGAAGCAGGAGACCGGCAACGGTGTTTGATTGACGACGTTCCAACCTTGCTCACCGAGTCGTCGATCGAGCACGCGGCCCAGCTGGATCATGTTTCGGATCATCGTCTCGTAGCCGTCCCATCCCGCGACGAGCAGGGAAAGAAACAGCTTCAAACCGATGAATCGATGGGTCCACTGGATCGAGACCCGATGAGGCTCGACGACGCGCTGATTGTCGTCAACCGGCATGTAGCCCGCGTCGACCGCGAAGGCGCGCTCCATGAGATCTCGATGTTTCGTGAGAAACATTCCGGCTGCCATGGGGACGCTGAGCCATTTGTGCGCATCGAAGGTGATCGAATCGGATCGCTCTAGGCCTTCGAAGTGCTCTCGCATCTCCGGCAGGAGGGCCGCGGCGCCTGCCCAAGCGGCGTCGGCATGGACCCACATGGAGTTTCGAGCGCCAACGGAGGCGATCGCGCCGACCGGATCGAGGATTCCCGCGCCCGTGGTTCCCAGCGTAGCGACGATCAGAAACGGGTACTCGCCGTTTTTCCGATCGGGAGTGATTTGCGCTTCCAGCGCCTTGGGGTCGAGCCGATAGGTCTCGTCGACCGGGACGTGGCGAACCGCCCGATCGCCGAGCCCGGAGAACCGCGCCGCCTTTACGAAAGAGTGATGGCTCTCGGACGATGCGTAAATCGTGGGCTGGCCGGGGAGAGCTCTCACCCCGTGCTCCACGAATTCGGGAAACGCGCGCGTCATCGCCATGAGCAATGCGGTGTGGTTGGCCTCGGCCCCACCGGAAGTAAACGAGCCGGCGGCGGCGTCTCGATCGTACCCGAGACGGATACCGATCTCTCGCGTCACTAGCTCCTCGGCCTCTACAGCGAAGGGCGCATGCTTCCACGCGGCGAGCTGTGGATTGAAGGCCGCGACGAGGGTGTCGGCCGCGACGCTCATCGTCGATACGGCGGGGTTGAACAATCCGAAATAGTTCGGGTGTCCCGTATGGACTTGGTGGGTGCGCAGACCGGAAACGACGAGATCGAGCGCCTCCTCGGGAGCCATGGGAGCCGCGAAGTCCACGCTCGACAAAGCTGCCCGGACCTCGTCGGGCGACGAGGAAGGAGCGACGGGCAGGGTGTCGAGATCTTCCGTGAACTGCTCGACGGCCTGCGTGACGCGTGCCCAGACGTTTCGTCGTCCAGACGGATCGAGATCCAGCATGGGCGCAATTATAGTCGCGCGATGCGCACGGGCGGTGACCCGGGGTCTCTAGCTAGCGCGCCGCTTAGCGGGCTCGACGGTCTCTTCCGCCGCCGTTGCCGGAGCGGCCGGCGCCTTCTGGTCGCGCTGGCGATTGCGATGAGCGGCCCAGCCTTCGCGAAACATCATCACGACGTTCGAGCGGTTCTGCCACAACAGCTTCAGCCAGTGCTGAAGTGTCAGTTGCGGAAAGTAGATCCCGCGAAAGGCCAGTCGGGTGATGAAGATCCCAGCCCGTTCCTGAAAGGGACGGCCTTCAATCTTTTTCAAAGCCCTCGAAATGGCCTCGGGGCTGTAGCACCGAGACCACGCTTCGCGTACCTCGGCTTCCGCTTCGGGGACCGTGATCGATTCCGGTGTGAAAGCCATCTGGAATGGCTTGAAGTCGAGCCAATGGGTGGGTCGAGTCAGGCGCCCCTGCTCCTTGAGACGATCGTAGAGCGGTGTCGCGGGATAGGGCGTCAACAGGCCGAATACCGGTAGTCCCGGCGGCCATTCGTCGATCGCGTCGATGGTCTTTTTCGCGACGCCCGTCTTGTCTCCGTCCATGCCGAAAATGAAGGACGTAATCGAATAGATGCCACGTTGCGCGAGTCGGTCCAAGACCTCGGCATATTGCGCAGGCTTGTTGAAGCCTTTGTTGACGCCTTTGAGGTTCTCGGTATCGATGGACTCTAGCCCCATGAAGATCCAGCGTCCGCCGCTTTCTTTGATCAGGTCGACCAACTCCTCGTCTTTGAGGAGGTTCATGCTGATCTGCGCGACCCATGGGATGGTCGCGCCTTGGCGGATCATTTCCCGGAGTAGCGACTTGGTCCGTTTGACGTTGATGGCGAAGTTGTCGTCGATGAAGAAGACCGCCGCTTGCCCCCCTTCGGACGAGGCCCGTGCTTTGATCTCTAGGACTTCATCGACCACGCTCTGGTCGGTTCGAAACCGGATCGAGTCGCCGAAAAAGCCGGTCACGGTGCAAAAGTCGCAACCGTAAGGGCAGCCTCGACCGGACTCGATGGGCACCATATAAAAGCTCGTCCAATGGATGCCGGCTTTGTTGACGAGCATGCGTGCCCATTTGGGCATCTTCGCGATCAAGTTGAACTGGCGGAGATCCATATCCGCCCATGGGATCCGCGGATAATCTTGGAGAGTGGGCTTGACCTCTTCTCCTTCGTCATCGACCGGCGTGTAGACTTCTTTGAGCTCTCCTCGCGCGCAATCCTCGACGATACGCGGCCAGAGGGCGTCGGCTTCGCCGAGGGCGACGGCGTCGGCGTGACGCGGCTCGGCCGTCTTGCCGATAGGCTCGTCCGGAACTTCCGTGACGTGCGGCCCGCCCATGACGACTTTCGCGCCTGCCCCTCGAACGGCGTCCGCCATCCGATAAGCGCGGGCGGCCATCCGGGTCATCGCCCCGATACCCGCTAGCTTGATGTCATTCTCCCGCACGAAGGCCGCGATCTCTTCTTCGGTCATCGGCTGAGCGTTCCCGTCGATAAGAAACACTTTGTGCTCGGGAGGCGTCAGCGACTGGAGTAGGAACATCCAGAGGTGAGGCATGTAGTTCTTCGTTACCTCATTGTCGGGGTTGTATAAGAGGATGTTCATGAATGATTCCCTCGGCCATCTAACGGAAAGAATGAAATACAGAAGTGCGTGCGTCGTGGCTTTCGCACTACCGATTTCGCGTTGCGCAATGGCGGATGTCGCAGAGATGAGATTTACGGCCTGGATTGGCCGGTCCGGAGTCGTATTTCCGGCAGTGCTGCATGACACATCCTAGTCGAACTAGGCCTCTTGCGCCTAATCACCCACGGTTGGGGCCGGAAGCTCTTTTGGAGATGGGACCGGAGGGCCCACCCAGGGCCCTCCGGAAGTCCGTGGCTGGAGGGTGCTACTTGCCGAAGAAGTAGCGAATCCCACCCAGATACATGAAGTTGTTGTCGATCATGTTCAACATATCCATGAACAGTCGACCCTCCAGGTTGAACTGGAGTCGCTCGGTGATGTTGAAGCCACCATGGATGAAGATCGTTCCGTCGCGGGTATCGCTGTTGTTGATGTCCCAGATGCCGATACCGCCGCCGAAGAAACCCTTCACGAAGTTCTTGTCGATACCGACATCCGCGAAGACGGACGAGTTCTCGCTATCGCGCGTGTTGCCCGCGAAGCCGACTTGTCCAAAGATCTGCGCGGCTTGGTCCGCGAAAGGATAGGCGACGCCGAACGTGCCGCCAATCAGAGGCGCCGAGCGATCGTGGATGAACTCGCCCCTTGCCGTCGCTGCCTCGGTCTGGGCTCTCCAGCGTCGCTCATTTCCAGCGAACAAGGTGAAGAACGGCATGATCTTGGCTTCGGGCTTCACCAAGGTGTAGTCCGCCTGGCACGTCGCCCGCATCCCGCGATCGTCGACGATCTCGTTCTCGATGCGATAGGTGCCGTATTCCGGCATGAGGAAGCTCGCGCTGCACTCGCTTTCGAGGGAGAGCGTCTCGATGAGCTGCTCCGGCCCATCGATCGGGGTGTGGAAAATCTTGGCCGATCGAGACGTCAGCGAGCCGACTTTCGCCGCACTCGAGCACGTGTTGATGGTGAAGCTGGCTTTGCCGCGCTTCGGTGTCGGGTCCATCGGCGGAGGATTGATCTGGATGTCGCAGGTCGGTTCACACGGCGTCAGAGTGACCCTTTGGGTCGCTGTCGCGCTGCTTTGACTCCCGCGCCGGTAGACCGCGCTGAAGGTGTATGAGCCTGCATCGTCGAGCTTGCCCTGCCAACGATGGCCGCCGCCCGCCTGGGTCGGGTTGATGGTCTCGCTCTGGCCGCTCGGCCGCGTCAAGGTGACCTCGAGGCGAGCGCCTTCAGGCATGTCCGGCGTCGTCACGTCCAGGGTGACGTTCGCCCCGGTGCACTGGTTCGGAGCTTGCAAGTTGAGTCGCGGTCCCGCGGTGCTCGTCGTGATATCCGGGGGCCCGACCTCTCGCATCTGGATGAGCGATAGGTTTCCGCAAGCTTTCGGCACGAGGAAGCGATGCTCCTGGCCGCGAGACTCGAAGCGAATCTCGAACGCCTCGAACGGATCCGCCCCGGCCCATCGAATGCGGCCCGTCGGAACGACGACGCCGTTCTTGCGCACGGCCATCCATTCGAACGTGTGTCCGACGGGATACTGAGCTTCACTGAACTTTCCGTCCCGAATGGCGTTGAACAGATCATTCGGATCGCCCGGCCAGTTCGTGTCCCGCAGGACTTTCTCGTAATCGGCTCGATTCTCACCGAAGATCCGCTGAAGATCGTCTCGGTTCTGGGGACCCGGTTTGAACACCGCGTTGCTGGTTCCGAGGGTTCGAATGTCGACGTACTCTTGCGCGAACAGCGAACTGCTAAAGACTATCGATGCGAGTACGGCGGCGAACGCTACGAATTGCCACGAACGTCGCGATGGAGGGTGAAAGGCACGTTGCCTCATTTTCATGTTTAGCTCCTGTGTGTTCTCCGGCGTCTTTCGGATGCCGTAAATTAGGCTGCGCTGGCGCGGTAAACGCGCACCGACCGCATGCAGAATCCCCGTGAAAACAATCTGTTTTCCAGCACGCGATGCAAACTTTAGAGCGCTGTCGAGGCTTTTCCAAGCCTCAACCGGTTGTCATTCTACTCGCAACCACCTGTATTGTAAAATAAAAGCCGCGGTGTCGGAGCCCCAGATCGTTTAGCGAGGACCCGGGCATGACCTTGTCCTGAAGACATTTATAGCGGCACATCAGGCGTGGCCCTTGAGCCGGGTCGAACGAGAGAAGCCCTGTCACTACCTCCGTTATCGTTTGTCGTTTCGCGCCCCGCGCGATACAAAGGTAGCGAGCGAGCCCGCCCCTTGGGCCGTGCCTGACGAGACCCGGAACTCTTCACGTGGAATCCCTGAAATCAAAGCTACTCGCTTTCGGCCTGCCCGGCTTGTTCCTGATCGCTTTTCTCGACTCCGCGGGAGTCCCGCTCCCTGGTGGGGTGGACTTGGTCATCATGCTGCTGTCATGGCAGCGACCTTCCTCGTTTCTCTTCGTAGCGCTCGTCGCCGCCGTCGGCTCGACCGCGGGTTGTTGGGTCTTGTATCGGATTGCGCGGGTTGGCGGTGACAAGATGCTGGCCCGGTTCTCCCCGGAGAAGCAGTCGTGGGTCACGGAGAAAGTCAAACGCAACGATGTCTTGGCCGTCATGGTCGCGATGCTCGGGCCTCCGCCCTTCCCGACGAAGCTCTTCATCTTGGTCGCAGGCGCCGTACGCATGGACTGGCGTCGTTTCGTCGCAGCGGTGTTCGTGGGGCGCTTCGTGCGCTTCAGTGCTGAAGCCTACCTTGCCGTCCGGGTAGGAGATCGAGCCATGGAGACCCTCCAGCAGCATTATCCTACGATCGCCGTCGCCCTCGCCGTCATCGTCGTCGTCGTCCTCGTGGCGCGGCGGCTACTCGCCGGGTCCGCGGAGGCCTAATTGGCGATTCTAGGCTTGGTCATCCTTCTCGGGGCGGTCGCTACCGTCGTCGCGGTGCGACGTCACCGCGCCACCGAGTGTCGCGCCGAGCGAGCGCTATCGGAGAAGTTGCTGCCGGAGATCCGGGCGCTCTTGAAGGCGTCCGACCCTCGATCTCCCTCCCAAGGGGTACCGCCAAGCGCACTCCTCTATGACGAGATGCGGGCCGAGCTCGTGCGTTCGATGCGCGAGGAGCTTCGATTCGCCGTGGAAGCCTTCTATGGCTCTCTCGCTTCGTATCGGCACGCAAGCGAGCTGATGACGCGCGCCTTTCAGGACTCCAGCGACGAAGGCCCCGTCAGCCTCGGCGACCGCATTCGAGCGAAGGACCAGAGGGACCGTCTCCTCAAAGACGTGTATGACAGCGGCGCCTTCGCGATCGAAAAGCTCGAGCGCGGCGGTGGGTGAAACGACGGATCCAGAGGAAAAACCGCCTCGACACTAGCAGTCCGTGGCGAAAGTGAGGCGTTGCACCGAGAGGGGCGAGGCGCCCGGCTGACAAGGCGCGACGACGGAAAATATTGGGCATATTTGAGGGAGGAGCAACACAGTCAGCCGGGATGCATCGCCCCTCGAATGCAGCCGCACTTTCACCACGGACTGCTAGAGGGAGGTGTGTCGCTCGAGACCTCGTTTCTGCACGACCCGGGTCGAGATCTCTTCCACCGACGTGTTCGTTGAATTGATGAACGGGATCCCGTGTTGCTTGAACATCGATTCGACGCGGCGCACTTCGGCTCGACACTGCTCGATCGAGGCGTAGCGGCTGCCGGGGCGTCGCTCCTCACGAATGCTCGCGAGTCGCTTGGGCTCGATGGTCAGGCCGTGGAGTCGATCTTTGAAGGGCGCGACCGGGCCGGGCAAAGACGCACTCGAGCCGAGATCTTCCTCGGTGATCGGATAGTTGGCTGCCCGGATGCCGAACTGCATGGCCAAATACAGACAGGTGGGGGTCTTGCCGGTGCGCGACACGCCGATCATGATCAGGTCCGCCTTGTCGTAGCCTTTGACCCGCGCGCCGTCGTCATGCTGGAGGCTGTAGTCGATCGCACCAATGCGCAGCTCGTAGGCCGACCGGTTGCCGAGCCGGTGAGATCGAGTGCGCCGGACGACCGGCACCGCTTGGAACTCCTCTTGGAGAGGCTTGATGAAGACCTCGAACAAGTCGAGCACGAGACCTTGGCAATTCGTGATCGTGGCGCGGGTCGCGGGCTCCGCGAGGGTGCTGAAAACGAGGGGTTGATCGCTATCGCGAGCGGCCGCCGCGTTGATCTGAAGTACCACTTTCTCGGCCTTCGTGGGTGTGTCGACGTAAGGTATGGTAACTTCTTTGTAGTCCGTTATACCTTCGAATTGAGCGAGGAGACTATGGCCGATCGTTTCTGCGGTGATTGCGGTGCGATCGGAGACATAGAACATCGTACGCATGACTGAACCATCTTACGTCAAGTCGCTGCGCGAGATTGGAATGGACGACGTTCCGCTCGTCGGCGGAAAAAACGCTTCGCTCGGCGAGATGATCCGACACTTGCAGCCCTTGGGGGTGTCGGTGCCGGGTGGCTTCGCGACGACCGTCGACGCCTTCGAGCTGTTCTTGAAAGATGCCCGCCTGGTCAAGCGCATCAACAAGTCCATGAAGAATCTCGACGTGGCCGACACCCAAGAGCTCGCCAAAGTCGGTGAAGACATCCGTAGCGCCATCGAGTCCGCGGACCTGCCGCAAAAGGTGGTGTGGGCGGTCGAGAAAGCCTATTCCGCGCTCGATACAGGCGGTACCTTCGCGGTGCGCTCGTCAGCAACGGCGGAGGACACCGTCGACGCTTCCTTCGCGGGACAGCAGGAGACCTTTCTCAACGTCTCCGGTCTCGAACAGATCCTTCTCGCGATCAAGCGAGTCTACGCATCGCTGTTCAACGATCGCGCCATCGCTTATCGCATCCATCAAGGGTTCGATCACAAGAGCGTCGGCATTTCGGCCAGTGTCCAGCAGATGGTGCGTAGCGACCTCGCTTCTAGCGGCGTTTGCTTTACTCTCGATACCGAGTCGGGTTTCTCGGAAGTGGTGTTCGTGACGGGCGCCTTCGGCCTCGGCGAGGCGGTCGTTCAAGGCGCGGTCAACCCGGATGAGTTCTACTTGTACAAGCGGAATCTCGAAGTTGGACGCCCCGCGGTCTTATCGCGCACATTGGGCGAGAAGGCCGTGAAAATGATTCACGGCGAGAGCACCGATGTGGATCGCTCGGTGACGACCGTGCAAACCCCGCTCGAAGACCAATCCAAGTTCGTCTTGGACGACAACGAGCTGGAAGAGCTCGGCCGGCAAGCGCTCGTGATCGAGAACCACTACGGTCGGCCGATGGATATCGAGTGGGCGAAAGACGGCCGTGACGGCAAGATCTACATCGTGCAGGCCCGCCCGGAGACGGTCAAGAGCCGACGCAGCGGAAACGTCGTAGAACGTTACCGGATCCGGGGCCGGGGCACGGTCCTCGCCGAGGGGCGCGCGGTCGGACAGAAGGTCGCGAGTGGCGCCGTACGGATGATAGAGAGCGCCGAGACCATGCATATGCTCGGCAAAGGTGAGGTGCTCGTCACCGACATGACGGACCCCGACTGGGAGCCGGTCATGAAACGCGCCGCGGCGATCGTGACGAATCGTGGCGGTCGCACCTGCCACGCCGCGATCATCGCGCGGGAGCTTGGGATTCCAGCGGTCGTGGGCTGTGGAGATGCGACGAACACGCTATTGAACGCCCAAACCGTCACCGTGAGCTGTGCCGAAGGCGATGCCGGCTACGTGTATGACGGAGATCTCGAGTATGACATCGAGCGCTACTCGCTCGATGCGATGCCGGAACTGCCTCTCAAGGTGATGATGAACATCGGCAATCCGGAACGGGCGCTCCAGTTCGCCATGCTTCCGAATGCCGGCGTGGGGCTCGCTCGTCTGGAGTTCATCATCAGCAACATGATCGGCATCCATCCGCGCGCCATCCTCGAGCTTCCGGACGTTCCAGAGGATCTGAGAGAAGAGATTCTCACCCGCGCCCGCGGTTACGACCATCCCATCAGCTTCTACGTCGAGAAGCTCACGGAAGGGATCGCGATGCTCGGGGCGGCCTTTTCCCCGAAACCCGTCATCGTGCGTCTGTCCGATTTCAAATCGAACGAGTACGCGCACCTCGTGGGTGGCTCGCTATACGAGCCGGACGAGCAGAACCCCATGATCGGTTTCAGGGGTGCGTCCCGCTACGTCTCCGAAAGCTTCGCGGAGTGTTTCGCCCTCGAATGTCGGGCGGTTCGAAAAGCGCGCGAGGAGCTCGGCCTCGACAACATTCAGGTGATGGTGCCCTTCGTGCGCACTCTGAAAGAAGCCGCAAATGTTATCGAAACGTTAGAGTCGCATGGTCTGTCGCGCGGTACGATGGGACTCAAGATAATCATGATGTGTGAGATTCCATCGAACGTCATTTTGGCGTCCCGGTTCCTCGAATATTTCGACGGGTTCTCGATTGGGTCCAACGACTTGACGCAATTCACCCTCGCGGTCGACCGGGACTCCGCGCTGGTGGCGCCTTCCTTCGACGAACGAGATGACGCCGTCAAGGCGCTCATTCATGAAGCGATACAAGCATGCAAGAAAGCGGGAAAGTATATCGGTATCTGCGGTCAAGGCCCTTCGGACTATCCGGATTTCGCCAAGTGGCTGCTCGACGAAGGGATCGAGAGCATCTCGCTGAATCCGGATACGGTCATCGAGACGTGGCTATCACTCGCCAATCAGGAAGTCGGCGCGCCCGAGTCCGAGTCCTAGTCCTCGCTCTGCTCTCGTTCGCTGCGTTTCTGGCCGGGTGCGGTGACTCCACCGGCCCGACGACGCCCGCCACCCCGGCCCCGCCCGCGGTGAGCGCACCCACGCCGGATGCGATCGCTCGATATCGGGTGAGCTTCGACGCGACCTGGAGCGCGGCGACGCACCCCAACATGGCTCCCGGGAACCCGCACTTTTCCGGCCTGGTCGGCGCGACTCATCGGGCGGGTTATCGGCTGTGGGAGATGGCGGGCACCGCCTCGAACGGTATCGAGGCGATGGCCGAGCGCGGTGCGAAGTCGCCTCTCGATGCGGAGATCGCAGGCGCCATGGCTCTCGGTCGGGTGGAGCGTTTTCTCTCCGGCGGCGGTATCGCCCTCTCGCCCGGAAGCGTCTCCTTGGAGTTCGATATCGGCATCGAGCACGCATTCGTGACGCTCGTTTCCATGCTGGCGCCGAGCCCCGATTGGTTCGTCGGAGTCAGTGCCTTGAGCCTCATGGATAACGGCGATTGGGTCGATGAGATCGTTGTCGAGCTTTCGGTCTATGACGCCGGAACCGATAGCGGCACCACGTTCAATGCGGCGGACAAAGATACGATTCCGCGTGAGCCCATCGCTCTGGTGACGACGCCGCCCCTCGCGACCGGTGGTAGTGCGCCACCCATCGGGTCGTTCACCTTCCGTAGGGTCCAGTCCTGACGAGGTGGAGTCGTTGAAGGCGCATCGGGTCGGCGACCGGGTCGAAGATTTTTGCCGACCGTGCAAATCTCTGCGCGCGCACACAGTCCAAGTGGTCGGTGCCGACGGCCTCCCGTCGCGGGTCATATGCGATACCTGCGCCAGCCAACATAATTACCGAGGCGGGTCCTTACCCGGTCCTTCCGCGACGCCAACCATCCCCTCCGGCGATCATTCCCCGAGCGAGGTCCGTATGAGCGAGGCCCCCATGAGCGAGTTGCCCGACGCCGAAACCGCCGCGGAGGCGCCGGGCCTCGAGGCGCTTCTCCGGCGTATCCTTCGCGAAGAGGCGGGCATTCCGCCGAGCTTTCCGGCCGAGAAGTGGCGCGGGGGCGAGATCGTTCTCCGCCCGGGAAAGCCCGGGCTGCAAGAGAAGGTCCTGCCGATCGATACGCTCTTCAACAAGGTGGTCATGGTGCGCAACAAGCTCCGGGTGTTGGAGCAGCAGGTCAACGGGGCGGATATTCCGGACACTCTGAAGATCAAGCTGCAGGGCTATATCACCGGATGCTATGGGAGCCTGACGAGCTTCAACGTGCTCTTCGCGGATGACACCGACCGATTCAAGGGCTCCGGCGGAAAAGACTGACGATCGGCAACTACCAAGATCTCCGATCGAATAAGCTTTCGTCAGGAGCCTATTCGATGAAACGAGCACTGACCCCTCTCATTCTTCTCGCGCTTGCGGCGCCCGCTTACAATCAAGAGCTTCGCCAGCAAATCGAGACTTACGTCGACGCACACGAGAAGTCCATCGTCTCTGAGCTTTGGCAGGCACTGTCGTTGAAAGCCGTCGCCCGCGACCGAGAAAGCTCGCGCGTGAAAGCGACGTTCCTACTCGAGAGATTTCGTGAACGAGGATTCACATCCGAGCTTCTCGAGACCGACGGCAACCCGCTGGTCTGGGCGGAGAAAACCGCACCCGGGGCGTCGCGGACTTTCTTACTCTACGCGCACTACGACGGCCAGCCGGTCGATCCCTCGCGTTGGGAGCAAGAGGATCCGTTTCAGCCGGCGCTCAGAAACGGCAAGCTCGACGACGGCGGACGCGTCATCGACTTCGACGCACAGTCTCGTTTCGAGGCGGATTGGCGCATCTACGCTCGCTCCGCATCGGATGATACCGCTCCTATCATCGCGATCCTCGCTGCCGTCGACGCACTCGATAGTGCCGGTGTCACACCGAGCGTGAATCTGCGCGTCGTTCTCGACGGCGAGGAAGAAGCCGGCTCGCCCAATCTCGTTCCTGCCATTGGCCGCTACCGGGACAAGCTCGAGGCGGACTTGATGCTGATCCTCGATGGACCCTTGCACCCGGTCGGCCGGCCGACGGTGGTTTATGGCGCGCGCGGAAACCTGGGACTCGAGCTCACGGTCTATGGTCCGAAGTTCCCGCTTCATAGCGGACACTACGGAAACTGGGCGCCGAATCCTGCCGTGCGGCTCGCTCAGCTCATTGCCTCGATGAAGGACCGCGAGGGGCGCGTGGTCGTCGACGGTTTCTATGACGGCATCGAGATCGACGCCTCTACCCGGCAGGTGCTCGACTCCGTGCCCGATGACATGGAGGCGCTCAAGCGCTTGTTCGGATTTTCGCAACCCGACCAGGTCGGCACGTCGCTCCAAGAGGCGATCCAATATCCGTCGCTCAACGTGCGCGGCCTACGCAGCGCTTGGGTCGGAGCGGAAGCCCGCACGATCGTCCCGGATATTGCCGTTGCGGCCATCGACGTGCGTCTGGTGAAGGAGACGACCGCGGACACGATGTACGACAAAGTCGTGCGACACATCCGTGGGCAGGGCTATCACATCGTCGATGAAGATCCCGATGACGCGACCCGTGCCGCGCACGCTCGGATCGTGAAAGTGGATCGCCGCGGGGCGGGAACGAACGCGTTCAGGACGGATCTCGACGAGCCCGAAGCTCAACGAGTCGTCGAAGCGCTCACGGAGATGTGGAGCGATGCTCCGCTTCGCATCCGGACGATGGGCGGCACGGTTCCGATCTCGCCGTTCATCGGAGCGCTCGGCTTTCCCGCCCTGGCGGTGCCGACCGTCAACTTCGACAACAACCAGCACAGCCCGAACGAGAACCTACGTCTCGGCCACTTCTTTGACAGCATCGTCACTCTGGCCGCGATCATGACCGTTCGCTGAAGGCCATCGCTGTCGATGCGCAGGCCGTTTCGCCCGATACGAGAAATCTCAGCAAAACGTGCGCTCGGACGTAGTATTCAAACGCCATCTGTACTAGCCTTTGGCGGCTTTCGGGCCGCCGTCGCTTACCTTTTCGATGGCGAACTCGTCAGTTTCAAACAGACAATCAAGGAGACGAACCATTGAATCAGACGAAGAAGCCGCGCATGGGTCCGGCGGTGTTGGCAGTCTTGGTCTTGTTTGCCGGTCTCGCCGGCATCGCGCAAGCCCAAGAAAGCAAGCCCAACATTGTCGTGATCTGGGGTGATGACATCGGCTGGTACAACATCAGCGCCTACCACCTGGGCGTGATGGGATACCAGACGCCCAACATCGATCGGATCGCGAACGAAGGCGCGCTCTTTACGGATTGGTACGGCCAGCAGAGTTGTACCGCTGGTCGGGCCGCGTTCATCACCGGACA
>JAJCXL010000201.1 GCA_029263435.1 Acidobacteriota bacterium
CTTGGCGCCACCTCGAATCCAGGAAAGGCACGCTGGCAGGCTGACATGCGCCAGGTCGCCGACTTGGTAGCCGTCCGGAAGGTTCACGACCAACTCGGCCCGCTCGCCCATCCGGAACCGGTTCTTCTTCTTGCCCCTCGAGTCCCGAAACTCGACGCGTAGCGGAAAGCCCCGGTGGTACGTGCTCCAGTCGTCTTCGTGGAGGCGAGTGATCTCGACGGCGGCGACCCCGGCGAGGACCTCGATCGACTCGACCCGATCGCTCAGAGAGAGCGCTTGATCTGCCGTCATCTCTTCTCCGTTGACCCGCACGCGGGCCTGCCCGGTGATGAGCTCCGAGGCGCGTAGCTGGATCATGAGGACGATCGCCGCCACCGAGTCGAGCGTGGAATAGAGGCGTCCTTGGTCGTTCATTTGACGGGTCACCTGGTCCGCCAGCCGAACTCCTTTCTCATGCTGACCCATGGCGATGAAGGCCGCGCCCGCATAGGCCAGCGCCGCTCGGTCTTCGACTTTGCCGCGGCTCCGCTTGACGCACACGTCTCGTCCCGAGTAGTCGAGGATCTTGCCGAAGTACTCCTTCGCCGAGGACGTCTCGCCCGCAGCCGCGGCCGCGAAAGCGCTCGCAGCGGAGTCGATGGTCTTGGGCACCCGTTCCATGCGGTGTGCGCTCGCCGCCGCGTCGGCGAGCTCCAAGCCCTTTGTGGCCGCTCGCCGGAGGTGAGGAGAGAGCTCGGAGATCGCGTCGAGACGATCCAAGCTCCAGAGATAGCGGACCGCTTCATGGCTGTAATGGTCGTTGACGTCGGTGCCGGGATACATCGCGAAACCGCGACCCGGAATCAACATCTTCGCTTCCCGTTCGATGCCGGCCAGGATGATCTGCTCCGCGTCCCGGCGTTGGGCGTCGCTCTTACCGGTCAACCACATGAACGTCGCAGCGAGGATCTTGGCCGCGGTTTGCTCACAACACAGGTGAGCGTAGCCGGCCGTTGCCGTAACCAGGGTGTCGAACGACGCGTCTACGGTGGGAAGCACCCGAAGCGTGAGCGCATCCGCGGAGTCCAAAGTGATGTGGTCGCCTTCGAGCAGCAGGCCGAGCTCTTTGACCACGGACTTCGACACGCCGGGTCTGCTGACCACACACTCCACCGAGTCCGTTTCCCCGGTCTCGACGTCTTCGACCCGAGCGACGTAGGTGCCGGAGACGACGTCGATCTCGAGCTCGATAGGCATCTCGACCTCGCCATCGGTGACCGGGATCGTCTCTCCGTCTCGAGTCACGGTGAGCCAGCCTCTCCCGGAGCTCGTCGTAGCCCTAACCCGGCCCGAAACCTTGTCTCCTTCATCGACTGTGGGCGGAAGCTCCAGGTCGACCCGCACGAGCTGATCCACGACGACGGTACCGCGTGCCTCCGTCCAGTCGCCACCGACCAGCGCGAAGGCTTCGACCTCGAAGCTCCCCAAAGCGTCACCGCCGGGGATGACGACTTCGGTGGTTCCGGACACCGTGACCAGGCCATAGAAGAGCACTTCCGGGAAATCGAGCCGGGGTGCTTCGGGCGCGGCCTTGCTCCGCCTGGCGCGTCGGCGATAGACGTGGAGATCTTCGCTAGGGAGTCCTTCGGAGTACGCCTCGTCGCCCGCGACAGCAAGAGTCCCCGTGATGGCTGACGCGCGGGGAGCGCTGTACGCCAGAGTATGGACCCGAGGGAGCAGAGCGTCGGCTCTGAAGAAGCCCCCGTCCATCCCTTCCGTGGCGTCGGCGATGCCCTTCTTGAGCGACGCGCCGAGCCCGACAGCCGGCCTTACCGCGGCGGTGAGCCGCTCGTCCCGAACGGCGAGGAGCACCGGAACGTCAAGGGAAGATCCTGTGCAAGAGAGCTCGACACGAAGTGCGTCGCCGGGGTGGATCTTCGACGGGACTTCGAGATCGATCGCGACGCGACTCATCCGAAAGAAGCTGGTGAAGCCTTCGAACGGTTGACCGCCAACCACACAGCCCGCGAAGACCGTGCAAAGAGAGCTGTCGACGTCGATCTCGATGGTATCACCGGATTTGGCATTCCCATGATCGACGACGCGCATGTCGCCGCTCTCTAGGTCGGCAACGACCAATTTCAGCGACTCGATGTCTTTGTTCGCGTGAAGCTCGAAACGATCGCTGACGAGCTGCTCGACGATGAGGGGGGTGGCGAGCGTCTCGCCCGCCGTGAGAAACCCACCTCGAAGAGGGAGAGCATCAGGCTCGGGCATCATGGAGAACCGTTGTTCTCGTCCGAGCTCGCTCACGACGGTGAGATCACGCTCGCTCGCGTGGCTCCCCGGGATCGAGACTTGGGCGACGCGCCCCGCCTCCTCGACGCTGACGAGCTGAAGCTGAAACGGTCCTTGGCCCATCATGGCGAGGGCTCCTGCATAGCGGCCGGGCGAGCTCGGCTTCAAGCGTATCGAGGAAAGCTCCTCGTCGTGAGCGACGAGCGACACGTCGAGCTCGCCGTCGAACGGAACTTGATAGCTCTCTACCGACAGCTCGAAGTGGAGCCTGTCGTCATCGCGGTCGAGCTCGTGCGATAGCAGTCGTCCCGAGAGTGGGGCGAGCGTGTACTCCGCCACGGTGAAGTCGACCGCGGCTCCGAATACGCGGCCGTCCACTGATAGCTGGGCTCGATAACTTCCCGGCAGTAGCATGGACAGCGTCTCGATGCCGACGCCGTCTCGAAGCGTGAGCGCGTGGTTCGTGAACGGCTGGCCGTTGCACTCGACGACGAGCTCGAGCTGGTGTGGAGCCTTTGGCATCGCGACGAAGAGATAGACGGTGTCGTCTTCCGCGCGGTAGAGATCTCGGTCGGTGACGAGTGCGCCCACCGGATCGAGGCGACGCGGCCGTGGTGTCAGCGTCATCCCGGCGACCGAGAAGGGCTTGCCGAGCAAAGGAATGACGCGGACGGCGGTCTCGGATTCAGCGAGCAGACGGGCCCGTCGTCCTGACTCCGGCTCCGCTGTCGCGTCCGCGAAACAGAAATAGTGTCCCAGCGTCAGGGAGTCTTGCCTCGTGCGCAGAAATGCTGGGTCGTCGATGGTCACATCCACGGGTAGTTTCATGAGTCTTCTCCTTTGTTCTCTTCAGTCGTGCGTTCTCGTAGCTCGCGCGCGAGCGACTCGAGGCGCAGGGCGACCTCATCCGTCAGTCGAGGATTGCTCAGTACCCGCTGAGGCAGATCGAGCGAGACCCCGTGCCCGAGCGAGCGACGCTCGAAGATCTCCGTGGCCGGGGCGTCGTCCAGGGAGACGAGCCGCTCCGGCTTCACGCGGGATCTCACCGTCGGCCTGCGTCTCTTCGCGGCCGGAAAGAGCTCGTGCAACACGTCCTCGTCCGTCGCGGTCTCGAGAACGGTCGCGATGCGCTTCAGCGTGTGGTGCTCCGATTGGAGCCTTTTGATCCAGAGCAAGCGGGCCAAGTGGCTTCCGGAATAACGCGCCCGACCGCCCTCGTAACTGACCGGCGGCGGCAGGAGCTTCTGAGTGACGTAGTAGCGAATCGTCCGGGCGTCGGGCCGCTCCGCGACTTTGTAGCGGGATTGTTTTGGTGTCAGCACTCCGAGTAGCTCGGCGGCCTCGGCAACGAGCGTTTCGATGGTCAAGTCGTCCCGGTCGAAAGTGCTGACTAGCCGTTTCCGAATCGACTCCGCGTCGCCCATATTTCGATAATAGTATAAACAGTAAATACTGTCAAGACGATCGTGACGAACGTGCCTTTCGACCGATGGACAGGGGAATGGCGTCCGGCGTTAGGGGCAGGTGCAGACGATCGAGTCTACTGGGGCTAGTCGCAGCGGAGCGTCTGTGTCGGATCCACCAGTGCCGCGCGTCGCGCCGGAAAGTAGCAAGCGGCGAGCACGGTCGCAGAGAGTAGCGTCGCCGCAGCGAAGAGCGTCACTGGGTCTGTGGCGGCGATCCCGAACAGAACGCTCTGGAGGTAACGGCCCGCGAACACCGCGGCCGCGAGACCCACGACCGCGCCGAGTCCAGCGATCCGCGCGCCGCTCATGAGGACGAGCTTCATGATGTCGCTCGCGCTCGCTCCGAGTGCGAGACGCAGGCCGAGCTCTCGCTGCCGCTGGCTGACGCTGAAGGCGACGATGCTGTAGATCCCGATCGTCGCGAGGAGCAAGGCCGTCACCGCGAAGGCCGCCATCAGAAACGCGGCGAATCGATCTTGGCCGAGACGGCTCCCCATGAGGGAGTCCATCGTCTGGACACTGTGGACCGGCTGCCCGGGGTCGATCG
>JAJCXL010000202.1 GCA_029263435.1 Acidobacteriota bacterium
GAGGGGTTCACGTTTCCACCGGGTAACGACCACGTCGAGCTGTATTTTCCGATGACGCTGAGCGACGGCATCCTTCTCGATCGAAACCACCGAATGTTCGACGCGGTGGCGCGAGTCCAAGACGGGGCCGCCGTCGAAACCGCCAACGCGCAGCTAGACACGATGGGCGCTCGACTGGCGGAAGCGTTTCCAGACACCAATGAGGGATGGCAGCTGAGCGCGGAGCCCTTGAGAGACGAGATCCTGGGAAACCTGTCGAGACCTTTGTGGGTGCTCGCAGGCGCCGTGTTCTTGGTGCTGCTCGCGGCCTGCGCCAACATCGCTAACTTGCTCGTCGCGCGCTCGACAGTGACGAGTAGAGAGTTCGCCGTAAGAGCGGCCTTAGGCGCGGGACGTGCGGATCTCTTGAAGCGCTCGCTCGCCGAGAGCGCTTTGCTCGGCGGGCTCGGCGCCTTTGGCGGCGTGTGTCTCGCTTGGGGGGGAATCTCGACGCTGCGAGCGGTCATGCCCCCTGACATCATTCGGGGAACGACGATTCGAATGGACGGCGCCGTGCTCCTCTTCGCGCTCACACTCTCGGTCGGTTCCACCATGTTGTTCGCGTTCGTGCCCGCGCTGCGCAGCATGGGGTCCGACATCATCGCACTCATGAAGCCTTCGGGCGCCGCGAGCATACGGGGTAGCGGCCGACGGGTGCGAGAGCTTCTCGTCGTCTCCGAAGTCGCGCTCGCCATCATGTTGTTGGTCGGCGCGGGACTCATGGCCAGAAGCTTCGCCCGGCTGAGCGCGGTCGAGCCTGGGTTTCGACAGGACGGCGTCGTGTCGGTGGCCGTCGCTCTTCCACGGTCGAGCTATTCACGCTCGGAGTGGCGGCCCTTTTTCGAAGAGCTCGTCGAGCGCGTCGAACGGACGCCGGGTATTTCTCGGGCTGGCGCCGTGTCGGATCTTCCGATGGCGAACGTGGGGCTGGGTCTCGAGCTCGAGTTCACCGTCACCGGTTTGGACGCCCTCTCTCCCACCGCGAGACCGAATGCCGATTGCCGCCTGGTCATTCCCGGCTACTTCGAGGCCATGGCGATGAGCCTCGTCCGGGGACGGGATTTCGACCGCCTCGACGCCACCGGCTCGCGGGCGGTAGCGATCGTCAACGAGACGCTCGTCCGCCGCTACTTCGAGGATCTCGACCCGATCGGCCGCTCCATCGACGTGGCAACCTTGGGTGACGTCGAGATTATCGGGGTGGTCACCGACATCCGTCATAGTGGCTTGCTTTCCAATTACGAATCCGAGATTTACCTCCCTTACGGACGCATCTCCACGAGTGAAATGCACATCGTCGCCTTTTCCCGTGGCGACCCGAGCGCGAGCGCGAGCGCCGTGGCCAGCATCCTGTCGGACATGAATCCTGAGCTCGCTCCTTCGGAGGTCGTCCGGATCGAGGAGCTTCTCTGGCAGTCGGTCTCTCGAGCCCGCTTTACGACCGCCCTTCTCGTTGGACTCGCGCTCAGCGCCGCGATCCTTTCGATGATTGGCACCTACGGCATCGTGGCCTACTCCGTCTCCCAACGCCGGGTTGAGATCGGCGTACGGATGGCGCTGGGTGCCAGCTCCGGCAAGACGATCGCGAGGATCGTTTTTCGGGCGGCGCGCGTCGTGTTGAGCGGGACGCTCTTGGGGGCTGCCGGAGCGGCGGTCGCGACCCAATTCATGAAAGAGCTCTTGTTCCAGATTCAGCCGTTCGATCCCGCCACCTACGCGATGGTCATGGCCGCGGCTCTCATCGTCGGGCTCGCGGCCGCGTGGGCTCCCGCGCGTCGAGCCGCGAACATCGATCCGGTCGCGACCCTCCGGGGCGAGTGAATCCGTTCACACGCTAGATCTCCCCGCGCCGCGATGGGTGGTCACTGCGATAGAATTCGCCATTGCGAGCCCTATGAGCTTACGAGGATGAAGCGCATTTTCGATCTGGGTGTCGCCTCCTTCGCGCTCATCACGACGATGCCTCTTTTGACCGTAGTGGCCGTCGCGGTGTGGCTGGATCTGGGGTGGCCGATCCTCTATCGGCAGGAGCGACCCGGCCTCAACGGCAAACCTTTCGAGATCGCGAAGTTCCGAACGATGAGAACCGTCACCGACGCGGACACGACCGCGCTCGCTGACGAGGCACGTCTGAGTCGGCTCGGGCGATGGCTCCGCGCGAGCAGCCTCGACGAGCTGCCCGAGCTTTGGAACGTGATCAGAGGCGATATGAGCCTCGTCGGACCTAGACCGCTACTCACGGAGTATCTACCGCTCTACAGTCCCGAGCAGCGACGACGTCACGACGTGCGGCCTGGGATCACCGGATGGGCCCAGATTCACGGCCGGAATAAACTTCCGTGGGAAGAGAGATTCGAGCTGGACGTGTGGTACGTCGACCATCAGTGTTTGTGGCTGGATGTCAGAATCTTGTGCCGCACGGTAGGCAAAGTTCTGACTCGAGCCGGGATCACCGAGGACGGTCAAGCCACCATGAGCAAGTTCACGGGGACTCCATCATGACCGCCATCCATATCGTCGGCGCCGGGGGTCACGGCCGAGTCGTTTACGATGTCGTCCAGGCCGTATATCCGGGACGTGCCGTCGTGTGGCATGACGATGCCTGGGAGACACTGTCGGCGCTCGCGCCGGTAACGAAGATCGAGCCCGTCGAGCGACTCATGAACCGTTCCACGCCGTCGGATTGCTTCGTCGCGATTGGAGGCGCCTCGGCCCGGATGGAAATGCTCGAAGCGTTGTCGGCACGCGGTCACACGGTGGTCTCCGTCGTTCATCCGAGCGCTGTGGTGAGCCCCTTCGCCCGCATCCACCCGGGATCGGTGGTCATGGCCGGCGCGGTGGTCCAAACGGCCGTGATTCTGGAGCGAGGCGGGATCGTCAACACCTCCGCGAGCGTGGATCACGACTGTCATTTGGGTCGCGGGGCGCACGTGGCGCCGGGCGCCCATCTTGCAGGCACGGTCACTGTAGGAGAGCAGACGTGGATTGGAGCGGGCGCGGTCGTGCGCGAAGGCACGACCATCGGCGCTCGGGTGATGGTGGGCGCGGGAGCCGTGATCCTCCGAGATGTACCCGACGACGTCACGATCGTCGGAAACCCCGGACGTATCGTCGAGTGAGGCAATCCATGCAATGGTTCTATCGGCTCTTGTACACGGCACTGCTGTCTACTTTCATTGCGAGCGCGTCGACCGCCGAGAGCGTCGATCCGTCCAGCTATCAAAGCCTTCGCTACCGTCTCATCGGACCGTTTCGCGCCAGCCGGACGGTCGGAGGCGTCGGGGTGCCCAGTCAACCGGGCGTGTTCTATGTCGGCGTGAACAACGGAGGGGTGTGGAAGACCGATGACTACGGCCGGACGTGGAATCCCATCTTCGACGATGCCCCGACCGGCTCCGTCGGAGACATCGCGGTCTCCCCTTCCAACCCGAGCGTCATCTATGTCGGTACCGGCGAGGGCTTGCATCGCCCAGACTTGAGCGTCGGTGACGGCATCTTTCGGTCCACGAACGGCGGAGAGAGCTTTCAGCACATCGGTCTCGCGGACGTCCAGCAAGTGGCGCGTCTCGTGGTGCACCCGCAAGATCCCGACACGGTCTACGTCGCGGGACTCGGACATCCTTACGGTGCGAACGAAGAGCGCGGCGTATTTCGAACGCGTGACGGCGGCGACACTTGGGAGAAGGTCCTCTATCTCGACCACAACACCGGGGCCAGCACGGTGGAGCTCGACCCGTCGGATCCGCGCACGATCTACGCCGCCTCCTACGAGCACCGCCTCGGACCTTGGGAGAACGCCTCTTTCTCCGGTCCGGGCACTGGATTGCACAAGTCGACCGATGGAGGGACGACGTGGCATCGGCTCACTGCGGGCCTACCGAGTGAGAACTGGGGGCCACTCTTCGTGGGTATCGCGCCGAGCGCGCCTCAGCGAGTCTATCTGAGCGTGAGCGCTCGAGGCGGCGGGGGGTTGTTTCGCTCCGACGACGGCGGTGAGAGCTTCGTTCAGATCTCGACCGATGAGCGACTCGGCGGAGACGTCCGGGTCCACCCAACGAAGCCGGACACTTTGTTCGTGGGCACGATCGCGGCCTATCGATCCGATGACGGCGGACGCACGTGGACATCGATCAAAGGCGCGCCGGGAGGAGACGACTACCAGCGCATCTGGATCCACCCGGACGATCCGAACGTCATGTTGTTCACCGCCGACCAAGGAGCGACGATCACCGTCAACGGCGGACGCACCTGGAGCTCTTGGTACAACCAACCGACCGCACAGCTCTATCACGTGACGACGGATAACCAGTTCCCTTACTGGGTCTATGGTGGACAGCAAGAAAGCGGCGCCATCGGAACTGCGAGCCGCGGCCCAGGCGGTCAGATCTCTCTTCGCGATTGGGTCGGCATCGGCGCCGATGAGTACGCCTATGTGGCGCCGGATCCGAAGAACCCGGACATCATCTATGGCGGACGCGTGGTGCGCTTCGACAAGCGCACCGGTCAAACCCAGAACGTCGCGCCCGAAGCATTGCGCTCGGGAGACTACCGCATCCTGCGCACCATGCCGCTCATGTTCCACCCTGCCGATCCTGAAATGCTGTTGTTCGCGACCAACGTGCTGTGGAAGAGCACGAGCGGCGGGAGTGCATGGGAAATCGTGAGCCCGGATCTCTCGCGCGAGCAGCCGGCGGTCCCGGAAAGTATCGGCGATTTCAGGACCCCCGCTCTCGAGACCATGCCGCGACGGGGAGTGATCTATGCGCTCGGCCCGTCTCCTTTGGACGTGGCCACGATCTGGGCGGGTACGGATGACGGATTGGTCCACGTCACGAGAGACGGCGGCAAGAGCTGGAGCGACGTGACGCCGAAGGGGCTGCGATCCTGGGACAAGATCTCACAGATCGACGCCGGGCACTTCGATGCGGACACGGCGTATATCGCTGTCAACGCCATCCGTCGCGACGACATGCGGCCTCACGTGTACCGAACCCACGACGGTGGCGCCACGTGGACGAAGATCGATTCAGGACTCGCCTCGTCGGGGCCCGTCAACGTCGTCCGCGAAGATCCGAAACAGGCGGGACTCTTGTTCGCAGGCACTGAGCGAGAGGTTTACTTCTCGGTCGATGACGGAGATCAGTGGCAGTCTTTGAGATTGAACATGCCCGCGATCTCGATCCGGGACCTCGTCGTTCACGACGACGACCTCGTGATTGGAACTCACGGTCGCTCGATCTGGATCTTGGACAACATCGCAGCTCTTAGAGAGCTTGGCCTAGGATGGGACTCGGCGACGGAGGCTCATCTGTTCGCACCGCCCATCGCTACGAGGGTCCGATGGAACATGTTCCTGGACACGCCGTTTCCACCCGAGGAGCCGGCAGGTGAGAACCCGCCGGACGGAGCGATCGTGGACTACTTCCTCAGCGGGCTCGGCGGCCCGGTCTCCGAGGTCAAGCTGGAGATCCTCGAGGGCCCGGACGTGATCCGCACTTACTCGAGCAATGACTCGGAGTCCCCCGTGCCGCCGGAATCCCTCCGCCATCCGACCTACTGGATCCGGCCCACGCAAACGCTTTCGACCACGGTCGGACATCACCGTTTCATCTGGGATCTGAGACATGAGCCTCCTCGTGGGGCGGCACGAGCGTTCTCGATCGCCGCGGTCCATCGACGAACGCCGGTGAGCCCGAGCGGACCCTTCGTTCATCCCGGCCGCTATACGCTCCGACTCACCGCCGACGGCAACGTCTCCGAGCGCAGCATCGAGGTACGCATGGACCCTCGAGTCGAGATGAGCCCCGAAGAGATTCGACGGCAAACCGATGGATCCATGACGGCCTATCGCGGCTATAACGAGCTCCAAGCCATTCGCCACGTCATCGACGAGACGCTACCTCGGCGCGACGAGTGGATGCGCCTGCGCGGCGAGGGCCTGCCGGGAGTCCCCGATACTACCTACGGAGCGATCTACGACACGCCGCTCGAGAACGAAACGATCGTTTCCTTGCAGGAGAAGCTCCTCTACGTGCTGGCGCTCTACCAGCAAGCCGACGCCCCTCCGACGACGCAAGCGGAAACCGCGATCGCGTTGCTAGAGGCCCGTCGGGTCGAGCTCATACAGCAGTGGGAAGCGATCCGCTAGCTGGACTCGGGAGAGATCAAGCTAAACGGCACCGGCTCGACTACGACGCTTCCGCCCTCCGGCGGCAGAGCGAACGGCACGTAGCGTCCTCCTTCGTAGCGCACGAAGCGAAAGGAGACGTTCTCGAGGTCGTGCGCGAACGTGAAGCGCACGCTCCGTGGTCGCCCATCAGAGGTCCCGCCCGTGACCCGAATGTGAACGTCCGAGAGAGAGACCTCATAGTCCTGAGGGACGGGCCAAGTCTCGCCGCGGTACACGTTGTCGAACGCGGAAATAAGAAACCCGTCTTCCGCCTCGACCTCGAGGGTGACGGAGGACGAACGGGTAAACGTCAAGCGGGTGATCCCCGGGGCCATCAGCAGCAGGCTCGCCGGAGCGGGCCGGCCATCGAAGCGCCGTACCAGCAGATCGTATTGCGCATAGAAAGCGGACGGTGGGTTCACGACGACGAGACGTTGAGCCTCGAGCGCGGGATCATCGGGTAAGCTCCGGGTCGGCCCCGCGTAGATCGGCTCTTGCGCCGCCGTGGAGGTGCTCATGAGAACGTGAAGCGGCACCGCGAGAACGACATGCACTACCACGAGGACGATACCGACCGGTCGTCCGAAGGCCGGGCTGATCTCTCGATCGAACAACCGGCTCAGGAGCTTCGCGAGCAATCCGGTCGCGCCGATACCGACGAAGAACAAGAGACGATCGTGAGGAAAGCCCGCGGTGATGGGAACGACCGCGAGCAGCATCCCGAACGCAAAGAACTTCGCGACCGGGTCGACAGAGAGGATCGGTCGGAGCAGCCAGAACACACCCGTCATTGCCACGACCCCAAAGAGGGCGACCACGAGCGTCTGCGCAGGCGTCCAGGCGAAGGCCAAGCTCGAGGGCGGCAAGAACCATTGCCCGAGAAGCAGCAATGGCGCTCTAAGGAGAAATTGCGAGAACCACTCGAACGGTTGACCCATGGGATCGAGATAGAAGCCGGTCCCCGACGTCCCGTAACCGCTGAGCTTGTAGACCACGAGCCACGAGATCCCAACCCATGCGTGCGGCACGATGGGAAAGAGGCGGCGGATCCCGGTGCCGGATCCCAAGAACAAGACGTAGCCGAGGAGATAGGGCGCGGCGCCGATACCGCTTTCGCCGCCGAGCAGAGCGAATCCGAAGCAAAGAGGGCTCAGGACCGCGCCCGGCTTCCAACCGTCCCGGCGCCAACGGTCGAGTAGCGCCACCGACAACGCTCCGAACGCGGTCGCGATGAGGGCGTTTCGATTGGCGAGAAACCCGGTCGGGAAACCACGCGCGTCATCGACCGCATATAGGAGGACGGCCGCTCCCGCGACCCACGTCGCGCCGAGGAGGCGGCGGTACAAGACTCCGACAGCGAGAATCAAGACGGCGAGCCAGAACACGCTGTGCGCATGCATCAAGACCGCGCTATCCGGCCACACCCAATAGTCGACGACATGAGTGAACGACGATAGTGGCCGCCAGAACCGCACCTCGAGCGTATCCATCGTCCACCAGGGAAGAACGCCGACATCCTTGAGAGCGAGGATCTCCTCGGCGTCACCGGACAGAAAATCGAACATGCGATGGGTCATGTTCGACCCATCCGTCATCGGCCCGACTTCCAGGAAATGAGCCCGGTGAAAGAGATCGTCGAGCTGCCATCCCGTCGTGAGCGAAGGCAGGTTGAGCAGCACCGCCGCGCCCGCGGCTATCCAGATCGCTCGGGACGAGCCCAACACGCGCTTCAGTCGCGACGGTGCCTGTGAAGCCATCGCTATGATTTTTAAAAGATCCGCGCCACACCGCAAGGGCGGCAGAGCACGGGCCGGGTAAGCGGTCTAGTCCCCTGGAACAGAGGTTTGTTGCATAAGTCTCGAGGCGATTTTGTGTGCTGGCGAGGCGCAACGAGGAAGCCATATCTGGATATTTCGACCGCCTTGCGCAGCGAGCCTGCGAGCGGAGGGCTAGGCCGAAGGCCGAACTGCCAAGAAAGTTGCAACGATGCCCAGCGCGCAAAAGCGGCCGAGCATTATGTAACGTACTTCTGTTCCAGGGGACTAGCGCTCGCCGGGGCGGTACGTTTCCGTCGCTCGCCGCTCCACGTCTTCGCGATAGTAAGCGACGTCTTTGAACGCGCGGTCCGCGTAGCGCTGCGCCTGGTCGTCGAAATGCGGTGAGCTCGGATCGCCGCTCTGGCCTCCGGCGAGCATGCTCTTCGCGACCACCTTGTCGCCGAACTCGACGACTGCAACGAAGCTATTGCCGCTCGTACCGTAGAGGCGCTTCGTCCCGGGATAGCTTCTGGCTCCGAACGACGCGAGAGCACCCCACCGTCCCGATGCCATGCCGACCGGCAGACTCGGCGCGCCATCGTCGAACGCCTGAACGATGTCCCCGGTCAAACGCTGATACCGATTCACCTCACCCCACGGAGTGTTCCAATCGCCGAAGTCCTCGGTGAGCCCTTGGACCGTCTTGGAGAACAAACCCAAGACTTCCGTGGCCGGAGCCCCGCTTCCGAAGTAACGAATGAGATCCATCCCGCCGAAGTCGCTCGGGTTGGCACCTTCGGTCGTCACGAGCATGCCGTAGAAATGCGCGAGCGTCATCGGTACCGAGTCGACGGCGACCCGGTAGTCCCAACCGCGCAGCGCCTCGATGGGGCCGGAGAGCTCCGGGTGCGACCCACCGGAGCGGTCGTAAGCGGCGAGGAGTCCCGGAATGAGCGCCTCGAACGCGGGCAGATACGGATCGTGGGCAAGATCGAGAAGGGAGTCGAGCGTGAGTCCGGAGGCGTCGCTCAACAGCTGGACGGCGTGGACGCCGCGCCAGTTCTCGGCATCCGGCGCCATGTAGACCGGGTAGTCTTCGGGCTTGGGGCTGAAAGGTCCCGACGCGGTGAAAGGCGTGGAGTTGCAGTTTTGAATCCACCCGTTCTCCGGGTTCACGACGGTGACGATCTCCTCCACTTCGTGGAGGCCTTGCCAATCGGTCGCGGGATTACTCCCGTCCACGGGCCGCGAGAAATCGAAGCTCGGGTCGCGCTCGGGAACGAAGTTGCCGTGATAGTAGGCAATGTTGCCCTGCGAATCCGCGTAAACCGTGTTGTTCGAGGAGTTGGTCCGGATGTCCATCATCTCCCAAAACGCATCGTGGCCGTCCAGCTTCGTGCGGGTGAAGGACTGCTGTAGCGCGGGCACCGGATCCCAGTTGATCTTCGTCGCGACCCACTTGTCGTCGACGGAGTGAGTGACCGGTCCGTGATGGGTGCGATAGGTGGGAAAGGTCCGCTCCGACATCCCATCCCCGTCTCGATATTTGAGAGTTACTTCCGAGACGTCCACCGGACGAAGCTCATCCCCGTAGCGATAGACGAGCTTGCCGTCCTGCTCCGAAACGTCCTCGATGAACTCGTCCATGAAATCGACCCGGGTCGAGGTATGCATCCACCCGGTGTTCTCGTTGAAACCCTGATAGACGAAGAACTGACCCCAGGTGACCGCGCCGTAGGCGTTCAGCCCTTCCTCGCTCACGACATGGACCTCGCCGCGAAAAAAGAACGAGGTGTGCGGGTTGATGAGGAGCATCGCGTTGCCGGACTCGGTAAGCTCGCCTGAGACCGCGATACCGTTCGAGCCGCGCGGCTCTTCGAACGGCTTCCTCACCATCCCCGCGTCCGCGACCATGCCGAGCGCGCCCGCGTCGCCATAAAACGCCGCGATCCCGTCGAGTGGGATCTGCTCGATATCGCCCCCGATGGAGCCTTCGCTGAAAAACATCGGCATCCACGGCTCGAATCTGGTGAGAAGCTTCGGTTGCACTTCCGGATGGGTGTGCAGGTAATAATTCACGCCGTCCGCGAAGGCATCACAGAGCTTTCGGATGTCTTCCGGAGCAGAGGCGTAGGCAGCCTTCGCTTCGTCGACCGTCATGTAGAGCCGCGCACGCAGATCGCTGTAGAGAGCCTCTTCCCCTTCGACCTCGGCGAGACGACCGGTAGCCCAAATGTAGTTCCGCTCCACCCGGTTGAAGTCGTCTTCGCTCTGCGCATAGAGCAATCCGAACACGGCGTCCGCGTCCGTCTTGCCGTAAATGTGCGGCACTCCGAAATCATCGCGAAGAATCGTTACGCTCGAAGCGTGCGCTTCTTGCCGGGCCAGATCCGGATCCGGGGTGTCGGGGGACGCACAGGCGTCGAGCAAGAAGAGAGATGCGATCCACATCCAAGGCAGGGCTCTATTGAGCTTCATCATGACTCCGCGAAATTATCGGACTCGCCGTCCGAGCTATTGGTTGTCGGTGGACTCGGTTCGGATCGCCTTCAACACCTCACGTGTGAGATCCCAACGATTGAACCCTTGGCGCCCATAATCGAGACCACGTCGAACGATGACGACGTTGTGAGTCGGCACGACGATGGTGAACTGACCGCGGTTCCCCGCAGTGGAGTAAGCGGTCTTGGGGACGTCCGTGCGCTCGTCGGGCACGAGCCACCATTGACCCCCGTAAAAGTTGCCTCGCGCAGCCGTCGCCGGCGCGGGCGTCCGGACGAAATCAATCCACTCTTCCGAGAGCAGCCGCTCGCCGTTCCACACGCCGCCCTGAAGGTAGAGCAGGCCGAAACGAGCGAGGTCACGCGCATTGGTATAAACCTGACTACTGAGAATGAAGTCGCCAAAGCGATCGACGCTCAGGAGAGTGTTCCTCATCCCGATGCGGTCGAGGAGCGCCCGTCGAGGATAGGTCAAATAGTTCTCGGCGCCGAGCTTGTGCTTCATCGCGTAAACGGCGAGGAGCGTGTCGTAGTTCTCGTAGTCCCAATAGGTCCCGGGCTCTCGTACGAGCCCGCGATTTCTCATACCTTGGATCGAGCTCGCTCCAGCCCAATAAGAGAGCCCGGAGCCGGTCGCGTATTCGAGACCTGCGTTGTCGATGGGATACAAGCCGCTCGACATGTTCAACACGTGACGCAGAGTGATCGCGGAGCGCGGGTCGTGGTCTTCGGATGAGATCTTCGGAAGAAAGTCGAACCCGAGAGGCTCATCGAGAGCCATGGTTCCCTTGTCGACTTGCATGCCAATGAGAGTCACGGCGATGCTCTTCGCGGTCGACCACGTCCGGGTCCTGGTGGTGACATCGACTCCCGGCGCGTATCGCTCGTGGATGATGTCGCCATCTTTGACCACCATCAAGCTGAGCGTCACTTGCTCTGGAGACTCGCGCGTAAAGGCCCAGTCCGAAGCCGCTTGCAGTGCTTTCGCGTCGACGCTCGATGGGAGCGGCTTGTCTTCGGTTCGATCGCCGTCCGGCCAGGCGATGCTCGCCGGGTCACCCGCGGCAGGAGCCATGTCGAGGAGAGGCAAGCCGTCGATATCTTCGAAGCCCTGATCCGGCGCCATGATGACGCAGCCCAGGCCCTCGCGAAATGCGGCGCGCATCGTCGGCGTGCCGCCGGGCGCTCCGATGGCGACGGCCTTTCGGTCCCAGTCGACGACGTAGTCCCCGCCATCCGGGTGCCCCACCGGATGTTGGAGATAAGCGAGCTCTTGATCGAATACTTGTTCTAGTGTCCGCGCCGACGTGAACAGCCCATTGCACATGAAGATGGCCTGCTGGCCATAGCGAATGATGTCGCGATCGAAGCGCCAGTAGTCGTAGCGCTCTTCTTGCTGGGAAGCGGCGGGCGCAGCGACCAGCGCCGAAACGATGATGACGAGCAAGGACAGATGTTTCATGACGACCTCTCTCTCGAGTGATTTATTAAGAAGATGATACGCCGGACCGGCCGCCTCCTTCCAACGGCTAGCAGTCCGTGGTGAAGGTGGGGCGTCGCACCGAGAGGGGCGAGGCGCCCGGCTGACAAGGCGCGACGCGGGAGAATATTGGGCATGTTTGAGGGAGGAGTAACGCAGTCAGCCGGGATGCATCGCCCCTCGAATGCAGCCGCACTTTCACCACGGGCTGCTAGTCCCCTGGAACAGAAGTACGTTGCATGATTCTCGGCCGCTTTTGCGCGCTGGACATCGTTGCAATTCGTCGAAATATCCAGATATGGCTTCCTCGTTGCGCCTCGCCAGCACACAAAATCGCCTCGAGACTTATGCAACAAACCTCTGTTCCAGGGGACTAGCGCGACAGCAGCGCGTCTTCGAGCAACTTCAGCAGTCGCTCGCTATCGACCGTCGTGGTGATCTTGGCTTTGGGCATATCGTGCCAGGGCCCGGGTTGACTCCAATGCCTCTCGGTCGCTGCGATGACTTCGCCAATCGCCATCCCATCCGTGACGACTCGGGTAGCACGCTCTTCGGTCTCGAAGAGGCCAGGGTCGACCACGAATGCCATGGCGGTCGGGTCATGCGCATAAAAACCATCGGTTACGCCGACGGACCGGTAGAAATCACGGTAGAACAAGCTCATGTCATGAAGGAATTTCCCGCGCGCGCCTCCACCGTCTCGCACGGACTCCAGAAACGAATCCGTGATGCGCACCTGACGGGTCGTATCGCCAGGGACGAGGGTGACATCCCAATCGGTACCGAGCACGATATCCGCCGCGTGCGGGTCGTTGAGAATGTTTGCCGACGCGACCGGCGACACATTGCCCGTGACGTGAAGCACCCCGCCCATCGCAACGACGGCTTGGACGTATCTCGGAAGCTCCGGCTCGAGCAACAAGGCCAGGGCGATATTGGTCATGGGCCCGAGTGCTATGAGCGTGACTTCGCCCGGATGCGCTTTTACGATCTCGACGATGAGCTCCGCCGCACTCTGGTCCACCCTGCGCTGAGTGGGGGCAGGGAGGCGGACATTCCCAAAGCCGTCTTGGCCGTGAACGAAATCGGCGGAGGGCAGCTTCTTCATATAGAGCGGACGCACTGCGCCTTCCGCGACGGGGATGTGCTTGCCGCTCATCTCGACGAGACGAAGCGAGTTGAGAGTGGCGAGCTTGGTCTCTACGTTTCCAAACGTGCTCGTGAAAGCGAGAATCTCGAGCTCCGGGACCTGAAACGCGAACAAGATCGCGATGGCGTCGTCCACGCCGGGGTCGGTATCGATGATCACTTTTTGCGCCGAAAACACGGGCAGCGCAAAGCAGACCACGAGTAGAGCTGCACAACCCGCGGATCGAAGTGTTCGTCTCGCCATAGTGAAGGGGCTCAACGTCGGCGGATGTTGGTCAGGCGCACCGGTTCCGTGCCGAAGTTGTTGATGATCAGCCTGTCGTTGTCGGTATCCATCTCTAGGCGGACGGCCATGGCGAGCTGCCCTTCTCCCGTTCCATCCTCATCGTTGATGTCCATGACAATCATCGTCATATCGTAGCGGTTCCAGCGCGGACGATAAGCTGCTTCCGCCATGGAGATGGGGCGGTCGAGCGCCAAGACGATGCGGCGCTTGTCTCCTATCCGGAACTGACGGGCGTAACGCAAGACCTCGCGAGGAAAATTTGTGAGGCTCTGCATGCCTCGCGCTCTCACCCAACCCGTCTCTTTTTCTTTTGCGAGCGCTTCGACGAGACCTTCATGGCCCTTTTCGATGAGGATGGCCTGAAGGGCATCGACCTCTTCTTCCGTGCTCCAACGCTCGATATTGATCTGAAGGGTGACCGTCGTACCGGGTCGGATCAATGGAGGGTTCGAAGTCCCCATGACGAGAGCGCGGGTCTCGTAGGTCTCTTTGAACTTCTCCTGTGCGCCGGCACTCGCGGCGAACCAAAAGAGCGCAACGGCCGCAAAGGCCAGGCGCACACGATAGATGGTCTCGAACATGATCTGTCTTCTCTCCTCGATGCGTGAGTCGTCGTCTTTGGTCAACGAAACCGCGTCGTATTCTGCCGCAACCGCAAAGCCGCGTAAAGCCGAGCCCGGTCCCTCACGAGTGTTATGCTGCAGAGATGGTCGGGAGCGTGCGCTACGTCCTTCTCGCGATCCTAACGCTCGCGGGTTTGAGCAGCACGGGTTGCGAGGATCGCGCCGATTCACGCGCGGGCTCGTCGGGCGCCGCCGCAGCTTTCTACTTCCCCGGACACGGGGAGGACTGGGAGCGAAAGCTCCCCGACGAAGTCGGCATGGACGGGGCTCGACTCCAAGCCGCCATCGATTTCGCCGAAGCGCACGAAACATCGATGGACGACGACCTCGGTGAGTATCTCCAACGTCGGTTCGAGGGCGAGGCCGACCAGGAGATCTTGGGACCGACGATGCCGCGCGGCGGGGTCAACGGGATCGTCCTGCGAAACGGCTACATCGTGGCGGAGTGGGGCGACACCGAACGTGCGGACATGACTTTCAGCGTCACCAAGAGCTACTTGTCCACCCTCGCCGGAGTGGCCGTCGGTCGCGGGTTGATTCGAGACTTGGACGCACCCGTAAGAGATCTCGTCGGTGAGCTTTTCGACAGCGAGCACAATGGCAGCATCACCTGGCGGCACCTACTTCAGCAGACCAGCGAGTGGACGGGCACGTTGTGGGACAAGCCGGACACTGCGGACCGGCGGCGAGGCGTCGACCGCACTCTCCAGAGACCGGGAGCGTTTTGGGAGTACAACGATGTTCGCGTGAATCTACTAGCGGTCAGCTTGCTCCACGTGTTCGGCCGCTCTCTCGCGGACGTTCTGAAAGACGAGATCATGGATCCCATCGGGTCATCGGACTCGTGGCGATGGCACGGCTACCGAAACTCCGTGGTCGACATCGACGGTGAGCCTGTCCGCTCCGTGAGCGGGGGTGGGCATTGGGGTGGAGGACTCTTCATCAGCACTCGTGATCACGCGCGCTTCGGCTATCTCTTTCTCCGCCGAGGAAACTGGAACGAGCGGGAGCTTCTGATCCCCGAGTGGGTGGACTGGGCAACGTCACCGGCCGAGATCCAGCCCGGCTACGGCTTCATGTGGTGGCTCAATACCGGCCGCGAGCGCTTTCCGAGCGCTCCTGAGAGAGCGTATTTCGCGCTGGGGGCCGGCGCTACCAGCACGATCGTGGTCGACCCGGAACACGACGTCGTAATCGTTTCGCGCTGGGTCGAAGGCGAGCACGTCGACGGCGTCATCCAACGCGTGCTAGACGCGATCCAGCCATCGTCGGCTCCATGAGAATCCGTTCGCGACGGCGACGTCCGCACTTGTTGCCACCTGCGGTGACGATGGTCCGGCGCCTCGCTATCGTTCTCACCGGCCTGTTTTTGTTAGTGATGCTGGTCGTTGCGGTCGTCTTCGCGATCTCTCCGCGTGCACCGCTCACACCACCGTCCGGGGCGAAGCTCGTGGAGCTCGAGGCTTTTTTCGAGCGTCTCGTGACGTCGGAGAATCCGCCGAGCGTTTCGATATCCGTCGTCAAAGGAGATTCGGTCGTCTATCAAAAGAGCTTCGGTTTCGCGGACGCGCCCGCCGCTGTGCGAGCCACTCCCGACACGCGCTACCGGTGGTGGTCCCTCACGAAGCTCCTCACGGCCATCGCGGTGGTGCAGCTCCAAGAGCAAGGGCTTCTCGACCTGGACGACGAAGTGAGCACTCATCTACCCTTCGTGAAGCTCACTTATCGTGGGGAGCCCGCGGCGCCGGTCAAGATCGTCCATTTGCTCAACCACAGCTCGGGACTCCGGAACCTGCGTTTCGAAGTCCTGCAGTGGACGCACGTGGACGGGTCCACCGGACCAAGTGCCGGAGCGCACCTCATGGACACGATCGAGCGTTACTCGCGACTCCGCTCGACTCCCGGACGACGCGGCTACTACTCGAATTACGGCTACCTCGTGCTCGGTGCCATCATCGAGAAAGTCTCCAACGAGAGCTATGAGACCTATGTTGCGACCCGAGTGCTCGCGCCTCTCGGCATGGACCACACGAGCTTCGAGCTGACGGACACCACTCGGACCAACACGGATCCCGCGGCGGTCGGCTGTCATCCGATCGTGGACTTTCAAACGCTCTTTCTGAGCGGCATCCGGAATGTCGATGACTACGTGCGCTCTATCGACAAAGGCAGGATCTGGCTCGAGCCCTTTCACCTGGAGGGGAATGCGTTCGGCGGAGTGATTGGCCCGGTGAGTGACGCGGCTCTCTTGCTGCGGGCTTTTCTACACGAGGGTCGGGTGGGCGACCAACCGGCCCTCTCGCCTGAGACCGTCAGAAAGATGCTCTCGGACGGGTGGGTCCGTGCCGGTTCGAGTAGCGTCGCACCGGTTCTCCATCGCCGAGCGGGAATGCAGCACGGGCTGGGCTGGTGGGTGTTTCCCTCTCCCGACGGCGATATGTATCAACACACCGGAGCGGGGCCGGGATTCGCGACGATCCTCCGGCTCTATCCGAAGGAGCGGCTCGGGATCGCCGTGCTCGCGAATGGGACGTCGTTGGACCGAGAAGGGATCGCCTCCCGCCTCTACGAGCTATTCGGGGCGAGTGAAGATGTTCTTGGGGATGAAGCCCGTCACGACCTGCGTCAAATCGACGACCTCACTCACCCGGAAATCGACCGCCACACTCGCAACCGATAGCGCTTTGTCCGACGCGAGTCCTTTCTCCTTCACGAGAAAGTCGACGACGGCCCAAGTGGCTTTGCGCGTGGCACGGTCGAGGTCGAGGTCGATCCCCATCAAGAGATAGTGGGTCGCGTTCTCCGCGCGCGGGCCTTCGATGTCGACCTCTTTGTGGAGCACGAAACGAAACGTCCCGGTGAGCGACTGCTCGATCGCGGTTCCGCTGACTTCACCGTCACCTTGCGCACCGTGGGGGTCGCCGACATAGAAGAGCGCTTGCGGCTGGAAGACGGGTAGGTAGAGGGTGGCGCCCACCTTCAAGTCCTTGACGTCGAGGTTCCCGCCAAACGGGCCGGGCGGGCGAGAGCTTTGGACCTCGGCGACGGTGACCCCGGGCTCTCCGATGACCGGGCTCGGAGCCACCGCCATGATGCCCATGAACGGTGCGAGCGGCACCTCGACACCGTCCGCGACGAACGCGACCTCTCGTCCATTGACCTCCCCGGTACGGATGAGGTGCCGACCTCGCGGGATGTCGATCGGGGGATCGTCCGGGCGCGCGCCGGGATAGCTTGGAGAAAAGACTCCCCCGCTCCCGCTGGTGTTGTTGACGCCCCAAGGAACTCGGGTCTCGATCTCGAGAATCTGAATCTCGAGCATGTCGCCCGGCTCAGCGCCTTCGATGGCGATGGGTCCGGTGATCACGTGCCCGCTCCGTCCGTCCCGGGGCCGCTCCTCTCGCGACGCCCAAAATTCTTTGACATCGTCGAGAACCTCCTCCGGAGGCACGCCCATCCCGGCGAGAAACGTCGAGGGGTCTTCATCTTGCGTCGCACCGGCATGGGTCAGCGTCTCGATGCGGACCGTCTCGCCGGAGTCGATCGAGAGCACCGGTTCCTTGTCGATAGGGAACCACCCCCAACTCAAGTTCTGCGGGCGAGACGGGACATGGTGATCCGCCTCGACCGGCGCAGACTCTTCTGCGACGGAGACCGTCTCAGCGGGAGGGAGGGCGCAGCCGGCGGCGACGAGGAAGGGAAGCCATCGAAGAGTGGACATGGAGGTCATAAAACCAAGATTCAGCATCGATTTGCAAGCCGGTCCCTGGCGCCACCCTTCCACAGCACCTTCAAAAAGGTGCCTGGCACCCGTTTTTGGGGCCTTTCTTAGCACCTTTTACTGGGCGCCTTTCTTACAGGTGCCTGGCACCTTCATGAGACGGCCTTCATGAGACGGCCACCTTCATGAGACGGCCGATAAGTGCCTGGCACCTCTACTACTGGGCGGCCAAACAGGCGCCTGGCACCTCCCCCACACCCACACCCACACCCGCTCGGGTGCCTGGCACCTCCCCACACCCGCTCGACGAGCTAGAACGACTGCGTAAAACTGAGGTTGAATACTGGGCCAGCAGGCCAGTTGCGGCCACCGACAGATATCGGAACGCTGAGCTCGAGGCCTCGGGAAGGGCCGAGCGCCAGGCTAACGCCAGGCTCGACATATGCAATGGCGCGACGCAGACTCTCCAACGTAAGGCCAAAGCTCGAAGTCTCGAACCCGTGGAGTCCTCGCACGGTCAGCTTCCCTTGGAGGCGGCCCGTGAATTGGTAGCCGCCCTCGACGCGCCAGACGATCTCGTCGCCGAAATCGATCTCTGTTTCCGGGTTCACCGTTCGAAAGCGATAACCGATTTTACCCGTCAGGTACCCTCGAACCGGCCAGAGCGAGCGCCCTACCTCCGCAAAGAGGTCAAAATCGTACTGACCCTCCCCGACCGGAACGATCTCCGCGTCGTTGACGAACTCGCCGGTTGGAAGCTTGACGGTACCGCCGACGGTGAGGACGAGGGGTTCTCTCAAAACGTTGAACCGCGACTCGATTCGCAAGTCACCGGGTCCAGTGCTCGATCGATCGTCAGCGATGTCGTCGAACGAGATTCCGAAAACCGGCAGTTGGACCTTGACATCCCACCGGCCGGTAAGACCTCCGACGTACTCGATGAAGAGCGCCCGTGTGAGATTGCGGCCATCGAAGAAGTACGGAATTCGTTCGCCGTCGATGAAGTAGCGCTCCGTCGTGTCCTGCCAGCCGAACCCCGCTTTGAGCCAATGGGTTCCTTTCGCCTGAGTCCACGCACCGGCATGTGCGAGGCTCGTCCCCATTAGAAAGATCGCCGCGACGTAGAAGGTCTTCATCACGACACACTCCTACGGCGCGGGAAGCGGCGCTGTGAGCTGGTTAATAGGACGACGCCGGGTACGTTTCTAGAATACGGAGATGCGACATCCCCTTTTCGACAGATGGCCCCGCCGAGCGCTTCGCGCGCTTTCGATCGGTTTGCTCGCGCTCAGCGCCGCGGCCGCCGCCTCCGGCCAATGCTTGGTCCCCTCCGATCTCATCATCAACGGAGGTCCGGGAAAAGACGGAATCCCATCACTGACGAATCCCAAGACCCTCACCGCATCGCTCGCTGACAGCACTCTGCTCCCCGAAGACATGGTCTTGGGTGTCGTCGTCAACGGGGAAGCGCGGGCCTACCCGCACGCAATCCTCTGGTGGCACGAGATCATCAACGACGTCCTCGGCGGTCGCCCAATTCTGGTGACGTTTTGTCCGTTGACTGGAAGCGGTATCGTGTATGACCCGGTGTTCGACGGTACTGCTCGAAACTTTGGCGTGTCCGGCCTCCTTTACGACAACAACCTCATCATGTTCGACCGAACGACGGACTCGCTGTGGTCCCAGATGAGACTCGACAGTATCTGCGGCTCCATGATGGGGACTCGACCGCCACTCATCCCGGTCGTGCAATCCACCTGGGCAGCATGGAAGGCGTTGCACCCGGAGACCACGGTGGTGAGCTTCGACACTGGCTTCAGCAGGAACTACGACGTCTACCCCTACGGAGACTACGACCGGACGGATAATGGTCAGCTCTTGTTTCCCCAGACTGTCGTCGATCCGCGCTTGCCTCCGAAAGAGAACGTTCTGGGAATCGGACACGAGGGAGTGTCCAGGGCGTACTCGCTGACTCGAATGGCGACAGCCGGCCCTAGACTCGCCATCAACGACACCGTGAACGGTCTACCGATACTGGTGGTATCTCACGCAGCAAGCCAGTTGGCCTTGTCGTTCGATCGGCGCCTGCCACCCCCGCCCGAAACCCCCGATGCGGCCAGACAAAAGCTCGGCTTCGACATCGCGACGGACACAGCCGGTGCGGCTTTTCCCTTTCGACTCCGAGATCGTCAGACAGGCTCGCTTTGGAACTTGAACGGGGTCGCGGTGGACGGCCCGTTAAAAGGGGCGCGACTCCGAAAGATCCCGGCGTTCACTTCGTTTTGGTTCGCGTGGTCCGCGTTCAATCCAGGCACCCAGATCCATGCGTTGGGAGCGGCGCCGGCTGCTTCCGGCAGTTGATCTCCGACGCTAGTTCTCCCGGAGGCTTTCGAGGGCTTTGCTTGCCGACGCGCTGTCCGGGTTGATCTCCAATACTCGCTCGAAGGATCGTCGGGCGGCATCTCGATCGCCGTTCGCCAAGTGAGCCTCGCCGAGAAGGCCCATCAGCCACGCGGAGCTTTCGTGATACTCAGCATTCAACTCCAGGACGTCTATGGCGAGCTCGACTTGGCCGGAACGCATGAGTGACTCTCCGACACGGTTCAGAGGTCCGTCACTGAAATCGTAACTGAAGGATCCATAGTAGTCGGCGCGCAGCTCGCGGTAGCGCTTCATCGCTCCTTCTAGGCCGGAGGCGTCGAGCTCTCGTCGCAAGATGGACTCGAGAGATTCAGGACGGCTCACGCCGTGGTGGCAAGTCGCGCACTGCACCGTCAAACGGTCCGGGCGATCGATCGATGACAGGTGATCGTCGTTGATCGTCCGCACCATCGTCAGCATCCTTCGAGCCGTTTTCTTCGCTTCTTTGGCGTCGGAGGCGAAATCGATGCTGTCGAGACTCGGGCCGCCTTCATGACAATACTCGCACCTCACGCCCAGCCCGAAGGAGAAGTTTCGCATCGCGCCGATCAACTCGCCACGCTCGATGTCTTTGGGGAAGACGAGCAGGTTCGTAAACTCGTCCGGAATCTGAGCACTCACGGGTGCCGCGAGCGATAGCGTCAAAAGCAGTCGAATCATCAGCGAACCTCCGAATCGATGCCCTGACGATAGCAGGGGTAAGACCCCGTCGGTGTACAGGGTTCGCAAGTTTTGTGTCAGGAAACGGTCAGGAGTGGAAAGCGCGCTCGGAGCCTTTGCTAGACTGCGTTCATGAGCGGTCTCCGCAGTGACGGCTCCCGGACGGCGCTCATCGTCGCCTCGCTCCTTGCCGCACTCGCCGCGACGGCGGTCCTCGCCTGGCAAGCGCAGCGCGCGGTGAGTTATCACCGGCGTGCCGCGGCCAATGTACTCCGAGACTACGCGTCTCTCGCCGCCGACGAGTTCATCCGCCAGTCGACTTCTAAGTTGGGCTACGAGGCTTACTACCCTCTGGCGACGGCGCTTTCACAAGCGATCGAGAGCGAGACCAGTCTTGAGCAGACAGTGGAAACCCTCCGTTCGAGCAGCGACGAGAAGCTCGAGGCGGCGAGATCGCTACCGGACGCCTTTTTCTACTTACACGGCTCCACGCTCGAGCTCGTCCTCAGTCGGGCGGAGCCACCGTCTACGAAGTGGATGTCCGCGGTGCTCAGCTCTCTTACGCCGGAACGGCCTTTCACCGTGGTCCATACGCTCGATCGCGGAAACCCGCGCACACTCGTCGCGATGCCTCACCCGCGAGGGGACGGAGTCGTGGGCTTCACCGTGAACCTCGAAACACTCGGCATGTTCCTCGCGCCCGTAATGGAGTCGTCCCTTCTACCCGACTCTTTGGGCCAGGGCGGAGTGACGAACAAACCCTTGTTCGTGCGCGTGATCGATCATGGCGACGTCGAGCGATTCCGCTCCGAAGGCCAGCCCCACTACGAGCTCAATGTCTCGCGCGCGTTCGGAGACCGCTATCAGGGGGTATTGGACGGTTTCCATGTCGAGCTTTCCATCGATCCCGTCGCCGCCAGCGATCTCGTCATCGGCGGTCTCCCACCCTCACGATTGCCGCTACTCGCCGGACTATTCGTTCTCACGGGTGGGCTTCTCGCCGTTGCGATCTTGCAGCTCCGTAAAGAACGTCGGCTTCAGAATCTTCGGACCGAGTTCGTCTCGAGCGTATCCCACGAGCTTCGCACCCCACTCGCTCAGATCAGGATGTACGCGGACACGCTACTCCTCGGGCGGGTGCGCTCGAGCGTCGAGCGCAAGCGCTCCCTAGAGATCGTAGCGCGAGAAGCGACCCGCCTGAGCCACATGGTCGACAACCTTCTCGAGTTCTCGCGCGCCGACTCTGGAAAGAGGGAGGTCAGCACCGGGAGTATCGCCCTCGCAACAATAGCGACCGAAGTCGTCGAGCGATTCACGCCGCTCATGAGAGAACACAATGGAAGAGTGATCACCCAGCTGAGCCCTGATGTGCGGGCGAGCATCG
>JAJCXL010000203.1 GCA_029263435.1 Acidobacteriota bacterium
ATCCCCATCAACACGTATCCGAGCAGTTTCTCAGCTTGGCAAAGGCGTTGGGCGGCAGCGGACGTCCGATCGTCAAGCGCGAGCTCGATAACGAGCCGCCGCGTTTGCTACCCGTGCACGCCGACAAAGGTGAGCTCGACGCATTCATAGAGCGACTCGAGCGAGACTATCCCGCCGTGCGAGGACGGCGCTTGGTACTCGTCTACCCGGGAGGGGGGCTTCTTCCGATCCGTGCGTGGCCTTTGACGTCGTTCGAGACTTTGTGCCGGGGACTGGCCCGAGAGGGGCTCTTGGTAGCCGTGGTAGGGCTGTCCTCCGACCGTCGGCTCGGGACCGTTCTACGGGCCGCCGTGGGTGACGACGCCGTTATCGACCTGACCGGCTACACCCGCAGCGTGCGAGAGTTGATTCTGCTGTTCCACCGGGCAGAGTTGCTTGTGACGAACGACGGCGGCCCTGGCCATTTCGCGTCTTTGACCCCCCTGAGAAGCATCATCTTGTTCGGCCCCGAAACGCCGGCTCTGTACGGAAGCCTCGATCCGCGCTCGGTCCATTTTTTTCGAAACCTCTCGTGCTCGCCGTGTTTGACCGCCTACAACCATCGTGATTCGCCATGTGATGGCGACAACCAGTGCTTGAAGACGATCCCTCCTGAGATGGTGCTCGAAAAAGCCCTCGAGATGCTCTCGGAGGGTGCTCGCGACTCGCCGCCCGTGCCCCGCTAGTGGTTAGCGATGGTATTGCTCAGAGTACCGACGCCTTCGATCTCGACTTCGACGACGTCGCCGGGCTTCATCGCGCGGGTCGCACCCGGCGTTCCGGTGTAGATGATGTCGCCGGGCTCCAGCGTGACGAACTGGCTCACATGGCTCACGATCCGATGCACGCCGAAGAGTAGGTCGCTGGTGCGCTGCTCCTGGACGGTCTCTCCATTGAGTCGGGTCGAGAGCAACAGGTTCTCGTAGTCGAGGCCGGTGACGAGGACCGGACCCACGGGCCCGAACGTGTCAGAGGCTTTGGCCCGAAACCATTGTAGGTCCGAGGCTTGCCAGTCCCGCTCGCTGACGTCGTTTCCGGCGGTGACGCCGAAGATGTAGCCAGGCGCTTGTTCCGGCGAGATGCGATGTGCGGTTCTCCCGATGACCACGACGAGCTCACCCTCGTAGTGGACGTTCGACGCGCCAGGCGGAAAGACGATGTTTTCGCCGGGACCGATAATGGAAGACGGAAGCTTGATGAAGACGCCGGGCTCCGACGGGGGCTCACGCCCGTCGAGATGGCTTTTGTAGTTGAAGCCTATCGCGATGACTTTTCCGGGTGTCACGGGAGCGAGAAGTCGGACCGCCGAGCGAGAGACGACCGCGCCGGTAGGACTCCCACCCTGAGTGGGTGCTCCGTTCAGCTGCCGGATCGTGTCGCCGTCCAGGATCCCGTAGGATGTGTTGCCTTGATGCTCGTAGCGAACATAGCGCGTGGTCTGGGCCGATATCTCGGCAGGCGATGCCAACGCGTAGGCAATGAGTGCAAGACCAGTGAGCGCTTTCATCGTAAGACCTCCTCGTCGCGAGCGCGGAGTTTAGCATGCGTGTGATTTGACGTTTGCTATCGGCTTCGACATCATCGCTTTATGTTGATGGCCACCACCTGGATTGCGATGGGGCTCGCTCTCGTCCAGTCCGGTCCGTCACGAAACGAGATGGCGAGTTTTCTGCGGACGGCCGCCGTGGCGGATGCCAGACTCGAAGGCAAAGGGAGCACCGAGACGTGGCGCGTCGAGCTCGAAGGGTTGGGGATCGCGCACCGCGCGAGCTTCCAATCCATCGACGTTCGCCAGGCGGTGAAGAACGTGGGCGGCGGGGAACGAGAGATCGATTTCGTGGACTCCTATCGTTACAACATTGCGGCCTATGAGCTCTCGGAGCTGATCGGCCTCGCGCACATGGTCCCGGTCTCGGTCGAGCGCTCCTTCAAGGGCAGGCGAGGCGCGATGACGTGGTGGGTCGATGATGTTCTCACCGACGAGGCCGGGATGAACGAGCGAGGACTCGAGGCGCCCGATAGCAAGTCGTGGGCCGAGCAAATTTACCGCGTGCGGCTCTTTTCCGAGCTCGTGCACGACACGGATCGTAATCAAGGAAACTTGTTGATTACTCGCGACTGGCGGATTTGGATGATCGATTTCAGCCGGGCGTTTCGACGCTGGCCGAAGCTCCGCCGGCCCGAAGCCCTCCATCGCTGCGATCGCGGCCTTTTTCTCGCCCTTCGGGAGCTTCGGCGGGAAGACCTGGAAGCTGCTTTGGGCGACATTCTCCTGGAGAGCGAGATCGAAGGTGTATGGGCGAGGCGGGCGCTCCTCATCGAGCATTTCGATGGTCTCGTCTCTGCGCGCGGTGAAGACCACGTTCTCTACTAGTGACGGCCTAGCGCTTCTTGCTCCGGGCTTTCGTCTTCTTGATATAGGCGATCGCGTCCGGCGTCTTGCAGCTCGTTTCGCCGTGGTCCACGTCGACGTGGCCGATGCGCTTGGCGGCGGCGATCGCTTTTTTCTCGAACCGAGCGCTTCGCAGGCCGATGGCGATGAGAGCGCTGTTCATCGCGTCTTTGACCCGATTCTTGTTCGACTGGGTCGACGTTTCGAGCTCGACGAGATAGCGCTCGACGGAGGCGTCGTCGATGACACCTTCTCGTCGGACCAGGTGGGCACACAAGAGCCAACCGGCGCGTCCCGTCCACTCGTTTCGAGAGCGCATGAGACGGTCCATCTTCCGTGACGCGTGGGGGCTATCGGCCACGAGCTTCGAAAAGGCATCGGCGACGACGTAGTTCGAAAGCTCTCTTGCCCAGCGATCGATCTCGGCACTGGTGAGCTTCGTGGGATCCGCGACCATCGTGGCCAGGATGCGGGCATCGTGATTCCCCGAAGCCCACAGCTGCCGCGCGAGGCCGTGATCCGTGCCCAGCTTCTTCTTCAACCGACCGAGCTCAGCATAGCTGACGCCGTACATCGGGTCTTTCACGCCGTGGCGTCCGTAGATCTTGCGGTTTTGTGCCGTGCCGGCGGTGCGAAGCGCTTTCAGAGCTTGTGTCGGTGTCACTTCTTCGGATCCGCACCGGTCCCGTTGCCGATATACCCGTGGTCTCGCAGCAGCTCCAACGTTCTCTCCGACAGCTCGGAGTCGTCCACGGGCCGCGCGCCCGCTTTTTCGCGGGCGGCACTCGTCGCTTGCTGCCATGCGATGGTTTGGGTCCGGAAGCTGCTCAGCTGCGCTTTGAAAGGCGCGATGCGCGCCGCGGATTCCGCATAGCGATCCTCGGCCTCCGTCGGATCTCGAAACGTGTCGAACAAGCTGAAGGTGTCGGTCTTCGGATCGTGGACCAGCTTGAGCCGGCCGTTGCTGATCCCCATCAGATGCTGGTCGTTTTGGAAGAACACTTGCTCGTGCAAAGTGTCGGTCGTGCCGCGAACCAATGGCAGCACCGACTTCCCCTGCAAGCCCGCCGGATAGGACACGCGCGACAAGTCGAGAATCGTGGGGTAGACATCGAGGTTCGTGACCGTCCCCGCGACTCGGGATGCGGTCGGCAACATCCCGGGAAAGGAGAGGATGAGCGGAATGCGAAGAGAGGGGTTGAAGAGATCGTGGCCATGGTCGAAGAAATAGTCGTGCTCTCCGAGGCTTTCTCCATGGTCAGAGGAGAAGACCACCAGCGTCGAGCTCGCTTCGCCGCTCGCATCGAGCGCGGCGAGGACCCGTCCGACATGCTCGTCGGCGACGGCGATCTCCGCGTCATAGCGATCGATGTAGTCGCCCCAGTCATCCTCGCCGTCCACGGCTACGATTCTGCGGTTCACCCCGCCGTGATAGCCCGTGACTCGGGGGAGTTTCGGTCCTCTCGGGATGAGGCCATCGCCTCTAAAGCGCGAGAGGACTTCCGGCGGGGGATCGTAGGGCGTATGGGGGTTGACGTAGTGTAGCCAAAGAAAAAACGGCGCGTTCTCGTCTCCCTCGGACACAAAGCGTTCTCCGAACCGGGTGATGGCCTCCGTTCGATCGAGCTCGGTGGTCTCATCCACGAGCCACGTTTGCTCATACGTCTCGAAACCTTGCGCGTAACCGAGGGCTTCGTCCAAGTTCCCGTTATCCACCGCCGCGGCGGTTCGGTATCCCGCAGCGGAGAGGGTTTCCGCCAGGGTCTGGTTGAAACCGGGGAGGTCGCGGTCGCGCACGTTGAGACCGTGCTGCGACGCGTACAAGCCGGTGAATAGAGCTGCGAAGCTTCCGCGCGTCTTGGGCCAGTAGGTGAAGGCTTGATCGAAGACGACGCCTCGCTCGGCGAGTGCATCGATATTCGGACTCGTCTGTCGTGGGTAGCCGTAAGCGCTCAAGTGGTCTGCTCGTAACGTGTCCACCGTCACGAGAAGGACATTCACGCCGACGTTCACGGGAGCGAGCTCGCCCCCGGAATCGTCGTCGCAGGCGGCCGTGACGGCCAAAAGCGCCGCGAAGGCGTAGGTTCTCATGAAGGTTTCAACTCCAAGTTGGATTCTGTGAACAGGCGCTCGAGCTCATCCGTGGCTTCAGTCGAGAGCTTCGCGAGGGGCTGTCGACAAGCGCCTCCATGATAGCCCTGTCGTTCGAGCAGCGCCTTCACCCCCGGGATGCCATGTTGGCCGACGAGGACCCGCGTGAGTCCGCTGAGGCGGTCCTGTAGCTCCCTGGCACGATGGCGATCCGCGTCCGCCACCGCTTCGAGGAGGTCCACACAGAGATCGTGAGCCGAGCAGGCGTCGGCGAGGATCGCTCCGTCGGCGCCGACCGTGAGCGCCGCATGAAGAGTCTCGGCCGCGCCGGTCAGCACTTTGAAGCCGTCCTGACATTGCCGCTTCATTTCCTGAATGGCGAAGACGTCTCCCGAGCTGTCCTTGATGCCGGCGATATTAGGATGTTCCGACAGCCGTGCCACGGTCTCGACCTCGACCTCGAGGCCGGTACAGCCCGGGATGTGGTAGATGACGACAGGGATCGGGCTGTCTTCCGCGACCCGACGAAAATGGTCGACGATCGTGTCTTCGGTGAACATCCACCGGTGATAGTAAGGGGTGACGACGAGGGCATAGTCACAGCCTAGCTCGCCGGCAAATCGGGTCAGCGCACTCGTCTCTCGCGTCGACTCGGCTCCGGTCCCGGCGACCATGGTCTTGTTCGGTGGCGTCGCCTCTCTCGCGCGCTCGAGAACGCTGCGCCGCTCGTCTCCGGTCAGCGACACCAACTCGCCCGTCGTGCCGAGCACGGTCAGTCCGGAGAGCCTCGTCTCGGACCACCTCGCGATATCCGATGCGAGAGCGTCGAGTGCGAGCTCTTCGCGATCGTCGAAGGGGGTTGGGATCGCGGCGAGGATGCCCTGGAGGCCGTTTGCGGTCATGCGTCGATACGGATCCGCCGGGTGCTCTCTCCGGTGACTTCGAAGTGAACGACGGTCGCGTCGCCCCGGCGTCGATAGCCGAGCTTCTCGGCCCACTCTACCACTAGAAGCGCGCCCTCTTCCTCCATTTCTTCGAGGCCTAGCTCGGTCAGTTCGCGCTCGTCTTCGATCCGGTACAAGTCGATGTGATAGATCGTCCGCGCCCCGCCGCCGTAGCGGTTGACCAAAGCGAAAGTAGGACTCACGACGAGGTCGGGATCGACGCCGTAATAGCGCGCGAGCCCCTTGGTGAAGTGCGTTTTCCCGGCGCCGAGGTCGCCTTCCAGATAGTAGGCCGGACATTCCGGGCGCTCCCCAGCGAGACGAGCCGCGAGCGAGAGGGTGTCTTCGACGCTGATTGACTTGTGGATCAATCCGGAGTCAGCCCAGGCTCAGCGCTCGAATGCCGTCGGGAAGCTTCGCGATGACGTCGCCCGCGGTCATGGAGACTTGGCCGTGCGTATCGGAGGCGAGATCGCCCGCGAGCCCGTGGACGAGCACTCCGAGCTCGAGAGCTCTGTCCATGGAAGCGTTTTGTGCGAGTAGCGCACCCAGGATACCCGACAACACGTCTCCCGACCCGGCGGTGGCGAGACCTGGATTGCCGGTGAGGTTGATCCGCACATTGCCGGAAGGGTCGCTGACCAGTGTGCGGAAACCCTTCAAGACCACGTGAGCCGAGAAGGCGTCCGCTACCCGCCGCACCGCACCGAGTCGATCGGTTTGGATGTCGCCCGATGTCATCTCGACCAGTTTTGCGGCCTCCCCGGGGTGAGGCGTGAGGCCGAGCTTCGAGCGGGTGGGTGCGTGGCCTTTCAGCGAGAAGGCCCGTAGTGCGTCGGCGTCGGCGACCGTCGGAAGAGTGGTCTCAGCGATCAACCGGGCCGCGAGCTCGACGGTCTCCGGATGAAGACCGAGACCGGGGCCGATGACGAGCGCCGAGCGCTCCGATGCTAGCTCCAAGAGGCGGTCGAGCGCGGAGAGGGCGAGGCTTCCGTTGTCGGTCTCGGGGAGTGGCTCCCACATGACCTCTGGGACCTGTGTGGCCATGACAGGGATAGCGCTCGCGGCGGAAGCCACGCTCACGAGCCCGGCGCCGGCCCGAAGCGCTGCCTTCGCCGCGAGCACCGCCGCGCCGGTCTTTCCTGACGACCCCGCGACGATCAGCACGTGCCCGAAGGTGCCCTTGTGGGATGAGGCAGCCCGATGGGGCCAAGCGTCCCGGAGGGTGTCGAGCTCGATCGTCTCGAGCTTGGGCCCATGCACATCCAGAAGTGGCGGCGCGATACCGATATCCGCGACCTCCACGATGCCGCAATACTCGCATGCGGGCGAGACGTAGTGGCAGACTTTGGGTGCTTGCAGCGCGACCGTGAGGTCCGCGCTGAACGTCGTGCCGAGCACTGCGCCCGTGCTCGCGGAGAGCCCCGAGGGGAGATCTATCGCGACTCGGTAGCTCGTCAGCGCGTTCACGGCATCGACGACACGCTCGGCCATTCCTCTCAAAGGTGAGCTTAGTCCGGTGCCAAGAACGGCATCGACGATGACGCCGGCCTGCGCCCAGTGGGGCTCGATGTCCTGCCATTCCTCTTCGGTCTGCACCCAGTCCATGACATGGCCGAGCTTGAGAGACGACTGAAGGTTGGCGAGCGAATCGGGAGTGAGCTCGTCCAACGGAGCGAGAATGATGGCGCGCGCGTCGTAGCCGAGATTCGTGAGGGTGCGGAGTAGCACCAGACCGTCGCCGCCGTTATTGCCTTTTCCGCACAGGATGACGATCGAGCGAGAGGAGAGATCGGCGACATGTGCCTCCATCGCTCCGGCGACCGCGCGCCCGGCGCTCTCCATGAGCACCCGGCCCGGGACTCCGATCTCTTCGATCGCCCGACGGTCGGCCTCGCGCATGTCTGCCCCGGTCAAAACCTGCATGTCTAAAGTATAAAGACCCGGTGGGCTTCTATAAAGGGAGTGGTCGAAGCCCCAGCGCGGTTGCCACCGCGCGCTCTGCGGCGACGGCCATTGGATCGAGGAGCGGTATGTCTCCCGCTTTGTCCCGTCCGAGGACGAGGGGAATCTCGGTGCAAGCGGTCAGCACGATCTCCGCGCCGGCGCGTGCGAGTGCCTCGGCCGCTTCGCGCATCGACGCTGCCAGCTCTTCACGCCGGGCCGGATCGTGAAACGCGCCCGCTTTGATCCCGCGCTCGCCGAAGATGGGACGCATGACACACTCGGTCTGGAGCCGTTCACCGTCGGGAAGATCGAGCGGTGAAAGGGCTCGGACGCCGTCTCCTTTCGTCTCGATGGCGGTCTGGTAGAGCTTGGACGAAAGAGTGCCTGATGCGGCGAGTATCCCGACCGTTTTGTTCGCGCCGACCCGTGCCACCGCTTCTTCGGCGGTCGCTTCGATCATATCGAGGACCGGGATCTCTATGTGGCGCCGGACGTCGGGGAGGAACGCGTGCGCGGTGTTGCACGGGATGACGGCGAAGTCCGCGCCGGCCGCGGCGAGTCGGCTCGCGCTCAGAACGAGGGCTTCGACGGGGGAGGTACCGCTCGACAAAAGCGCGTCCGTTCGATCAGGGGTCGTGGGAAGACTCGACAAGACCCAGGGAGGATAGTCTTGATCGGTAGGCGCGCGACCGATAGCGGCCGCGGTCTTTTGAAGGAGCAGGGTCTCGAACTCGACATGGGCGTAGGGGCCGAGCCCGCCCATAATGCCGATGACGTGCTTCCAGCTCGGCCGTTCGGTGGGGTGAGTCACGCTCGGATCGTGGGCCACGACACGAGGGCGCGACGCGCGTTTTCGGGCAGGCGAACCGCCTGCGTCACACCGCTCACGTCCCGCCGAAGCCCACGGTGACTTGGTCACCGTCGACGATCACGGGTACGGCGCGCTTACCGCCGCTCGCTTCGAGCATGCGCTCCATGGCGGCAGCGTCGGCCTTGACGTCGAAATAGTCCACCTCACGGTCGGAATGGGCCTCACGGGCCTTCGCGGTGTAGGGTCAGCCGGCTTTGCCGTAAATCTGAATGTGTTGTCCCATGGGCGGATCGTATCAGATGAAGCTTCGAATGTGCGCCAGATACCATTCCGGGAAGCCCAGCGCTTCGGCCGGCCCGGCTATGTTGTCGACGTATTCGGGCTTCGGGCGGCCTGCGGGTGGATCCCAAAGCACGTAGGTGATCGCGGGTGAGAAAGCTCCGTCGATATCGACGAGCACGGGCTCGGCGACGTAAGCGGACACCCAGTCCGGCGAATAGAGTCGGTCTAGATCGGCATGGCTGCAATCGGCGACGAGACCGAACACGGCGCCTTGGTCCGCAGGCACGAGAGTGGCGAACCCGCCGATGTGGAGCGACCACCCGAGCAGGCGAGCGGGTCTCGGTCGCTGCGGCCGTACCTTTGCGGCCGTCAATACGTCGACGCTCATGAAGGAGCCGTAAAAAAAGACAGGGATCTGCCGCGTCAATTCATGACCTGTCCGCCGCAGATGTTGTAGGCCTGCCCGGTGACCATCGACGCGTCATCGGAGCACAAATAGAGCGCGAGCTGCGCGACTTCTTTGGGGTCGATGAAGCGGCGGAGTGGGACGCCGTCGAGCGCTTGCTCCTTGAACGCTTCGGGAGTGATGCCGAGAATCTGCGCGGTATCTTGGATCCCTTGCTCGGCCATGTCGGTATCGACCCAGCCAGGACAGATCGCGTTCACGGTAATGGCTCTGGGCGCCAGCTCGAGCGCGAGTGCTCGAGTGAATCCGAGGATCCCGTGCTTCGCGGTGCAATAGGCTGCATAGCCAGGAACTCCGAACCGACCGAGCACGGAGGAGATATTGAGGAGCCGGCCACCGCCCGATGTGATCAATGGAAGCGCTCGTCGGGCGACCCGGTAGCTGCCGCCCAGGTTCACGTCGAGGATCTGCTGCCATAAGGCGTCCGCGTCCTCGTCGATCGGAGTGCGGCCGGAGATGCCGGCGTTGTTGACCACGATATGGAGCTTCCCCCAGCTGTTCTCGATCTCGGCGACGGCGCGATCGACCGAGCTTTGAGACGTCACGTCGCATTCGATCGCGAGGGCGCGTCGACTCTTTTGGTTCCAAGCATCGGCCAGCGATTCGAGCTCGGGCAGGCTTCGAGAGCACAGAGCGACTTTCGCGCCTTGCTCGAGGAACGTTTGGGCGATCGCGCGGCCGATCCCGCGGCTCGCGCCGGTAACGAGGGCAACTTTTTCTGCGAGTTTATTCATCTGAAAGATAGGCCTCTAGTGCTTGCACGGTACTGGGAAAAGCGAGATTGTCCCACGGGATCTCCCGCGAGTCGAACTGGCGGACCTCCAACGTTTCGTCGGCGGCATGGAGGCGCCCGCGCACGATCTCGGCCGCATAGACGACCACGACGACGGGGGAGCCGGTTGAGGAGTAGACGTCGATGAGTCGCTCTACCTTCACGTCGACCCCGGACTCCTCGCGCGTCTCTCGGATCGCCGCGTCGATGACTCTCTCGCCACGGTCGACGAAGCCGCCGGGAAACACCCACTTCCCGTAACCCGGGTCGATGGCTCGCCTGAGCAGGACGACTCTTCCGTCTTTCTTGAAGAGTGTCCCCGCTGCAAGCTTGGGATCCTGAAAGAAAATGAACCCGCATGCCTCGCAGACGAGCCGCTCCGGCTCGTGGTCTTTGAGTCTCTTCGACATCAAGGGCGCACCGCATTTCGGGCAGAATCGAAACGTGGCCGAGCTAGGGTGGTCAGGATGCATGGAGGGCGTTGATCTATCATTCGCCTGGTGGAGGTGTCAAAAAAACCATGACCCGATTCTTTAGCGAACAAGACGTTCAGGCTCTACTGCCGATGGAAGATGCCATCTCCGCGGTCGAGGGCTGTTTCAAGCTTCTCGCTTCGGGCGACGCCGTCAACCGACCGCGCACTCGGGTGCGGGCGGAAAAGCTGCTCCTCCACGTGATGCCGGGCGGAAGTGCGACGCTGGGCTATGTCGGCGTCAAGTCCTACACGACCGGTCCCGGCGGGGCCCGGTTCTATTTCTTGCTGTTCGATGCGAAGTCGGGCGAGCTCGCGGCTCTATTGGAAGCGGATGCCCTCGGACAGATTCGGACTGGCGCTGCGAGCGGCGTGGCGACGCGCCATCTGACCGCAGAGAGTGCGGGACGGGTAGGGATCTATGGAGCGGGGTGGCAAGCCCGCTCACAGGTCGAAGCGATCGCCCGGGTGCGCTCGCTGGAGTCCGTCCTCGTCTACAGCCCGCGAGAGGAGCGACGACGCAAGTTCAGTGAGGAGATGAGCCAAGTGTTGGATGTGAGAGTCACCCCGGTCGACGATCCGCGACAAGTCGCCGCCGAGGCAGACATCCTCGTCACCGCGACCTCCGCGCGAGAGCCGGTCCTCTTCGGCGAGTGGCTCAGTCCGGGCCAGCACGTCAACGCCATCGGCTCCAATCATCTCAAGCGGCGTGAGATCGATGAGGCGGTGGTCACGCGTTCGACCTTCATCGTCACCGACTCTCTCGAGCAAGCCAAGATCGAGTGTGGCGATCTCGCCGCGGTCGTCGATAACGGCAAGCTCGCTTGGGAGGACGTCTTCGAGCTCCAGAGCGTGGTCTCCGGGGATGTCGCAGGCCGTGAGAACCCCTCCGATATCACGCTCTTCGAATCTCAAGGTCTCGCGATTGAAGACGTCGCCGTCGCAAAGCACGTCTTCGAGCGGGGCCTGGAGACCGGCGCGGGAACGACGCTTCCGATGTCCGGTGCCAGCGCCGACTAGGCCGCCAGAAAAGGGACCTGGTCCATTATTACGAAACAGGTAACCGGGCTAATTTGTTTCAA
>JAJCXL010000204.1 GCA_029263435.1 Acidobacteriota bacterium
CGCTCCGGCGAGCCTCCCGGCACCGCCATCGTCCAGATGCGGTTGAAGGCGCCGAACACCACTCGGGTCTTGTCCGGGGAGAGCGAAGGCCATCGAATCACGCGGGCCGACACCCTATCGCTGTCGTCGACGCGCCCGTCGAAATGAATACGCGGCCCTATCTCTGCCGCGACTCTCGCCGTGAAAGGGATCTCCCGCGAAGCGCCCGTCTCGAAATCGATCCGATGGATCTTGCCCCCGACCGGCACGATGAGCGCGGAGCCGTCTGGGAGGAACGCATATCCCGGCATCGTGTCTCGACTCGCACGGGATTCCTGGTCGTCTCGGGTGACGGGGTAGGCGAGCCATCGCTCTGTACCGTCTTCGAGATCTCTGACCCGCAGACCGGTGCTCGTTCGAAACCGGGTCGCATAGACGAGATGGCGTCCGTCGGGCGACAGGAGGGGACGCATCGCGCTGCCTTGCGCGTTCGTGACCGTGGCGGTCTCGCTCGTCTCCCGATCGAAGCGGACGACCTGCCAGATCGGAAACTGTGCGTTGTAGTTGAAAGCTCCGTAGCGCTGCCCGTAATAAAAGAATCGCCCGTCGGGGGAGGCGACGGCGCCGAGCTGGTTGTGGGGCTGTGCGCGGGGCGTGCCTGGAGCCGGTGGGGCCGGGGGGAGAGGAGCAGGGCCGACACGAACGCCGTTTCCGCCTTCCCGGTGATAAAGAAACAAGCTCGACGCTCTCTCCGGCGGTCTCGCCTTGGACACGATGATGTAGTCGCCATCGGGAGTCCATGACGGTGAGGCCATGAGCTGGGGTCTGTCTTTCGTCGGCGGGTCCTCGCTTACGGCGCGTGGGTTCGTGCCATCGACATCGGAGACCCACAAGTTCTCCACTCCGCTGCGATCGCTCAAAAACGCCACCATCGTCCCGTCGGGGGAAAAGCGCGGCTGGCTCTCGAAGGAGATGCCTCCGACGATCCGGGTGGCTTCTCCACCGTCCACGGGCAGCGTGTAGAGGTCTCCCAGCAGGTCGAAGACGAGCAGCGTGCCGTCGGGGGAGATGTCGATCGACATCCACGTCCCCTCGTCGGTCGTGAACTCGATCGTCTCGGTCGGCTCGAGGGGAAGTCCTTTCTCCTCGTCAGCGGTCTCGCTGGTCGGCTGGACGGAAAAACCCGCGAGCCACAGCGGTAGAAAAAAGACACCCCACTTCATGATATTGCCTCCAAGTGGCCATTATTCGTCAAAGCGGCCCATGCTAGCATGAGGCATGAGTGCTTCTGTGACGACCGGTCTAGAGAAGCTACTGAGCTCTCATTTCGATGTCGTGGCGGGAAAGGCGATCGGCCTCATCGCGAATCCGACCACCGTCGATCGACAGTTGAGGCACGCCATCGATCTCTTCCACGAGCGCGAAGGCGTCGAGCTGCGAACGCTGTTCGGCCCGGAGCATGGCCTACGCGCGACCGCGCAAGACCTCGAAGAAGTGGACGATGGGTCCGATCCGATCACGGGTATTCCGGTCCGTAGTCTTTACGGACCGACTCGAGTGCCGACCGAGGAGATGCTGCGAGGGTTGGATGCCGTCGTCTACGACATTCAAGACGTTGGCTCGCGCTACTACACCTATATCTGGACCATGGCCCATGCGATGGAGGCTTGCGCGAGAGACGGGGTCGAGCTCATCGTTGCCGATCGTCCGAATCCTATCGGAGGGACTCACGTCGAGGGAAATATCATCGACGCTCAACATCTGTCTTTCGTGGGCCTTTATCCGATCCCGAATCGACACGGCATGACTTCCGGAGAGGTAGCGGAGCTCTTGAACGCCGAGTTTCGGATCGGCTGCAATTTGACCGTCGTTCCGATGGACGGTTGGTCGCGGCGCGAGTGGTTCGACGAGAGCGGACTCCCGTGGGTGATGCCTTCGCCAAACATGCCGACTTTGGACACAGCCGCCGTTTATCCGGGAGGGTGCTTGTTCGAAGGAACGAACTTGTCGGAAGGGCGGGGGACCACGCGGCCGTTCGAGCTCGTCGGCGCGCCTTGGATCGACGCCCAGGATCTCGTCGACGTTTTGAGCGCCGAAGATCTCCCCGGGGTCGTCTTCCGCCCGGTCTGTTTCGTGCCCACGTTTCAAAAGTTCCGAGGCGAGACCTGCGGTGGCGTTCAACAGCACGTCGTCGATCGCGAGAGCTATCGGCCGGTACGCACCGGATATGCGATCCTCAAAGCGGCCCGTAGTGTGAGCGAAGCCGAGTTCAAATGGCGACCGCCGCCCTACGAGTACGAGCTCGTGCGACCCGCGATCGACATCCTGTCGGGGAACGAATCGATCCGTGCCGCCATCGAGTCGAATGTATCACTGGCCCAGCTCGAAGCGAGCTGGGCGGACGAGCTCGAACGGTTCGAGGCAGTGCGCGGGCGCTACATGCTCTACGAGTAGACGAACAAACTTCCGGTCGCAAACACGCGATCCCCCCAGCGCTTCTTGTAGGCGACTTCGGTTCCGAGGTCATAAGACGCGATGCCGTCTTCCACTAGTCGTTCGATCTCACGCCACTGCAGGAGGTTTCCAAGGGACAAATCCCGAAACCTCTCGTCGAAGCTGAATTGAAGGCCGCGATAGGTCGCTCCGAGCACGCCCCCGAGAATGTAGCCCGCGTCGAGGCCGTCGACTTTCGCGAAGCTCAAGCGAAGCGCATCCCGGGAAGCGAGTCGCCCGTGCATTTCACGATAAAACGACGCCATCGGCTCGGTATCGGCGCCGACGCCTTGCCGTCCCTTCCAGCTCCGCCGCTCTATCTCCATGAGGCGCTCGAAAGAATCGTCGAGCGTGCCGTCGTCCGCGGTCTCGAAGACGAGCCCGCGCTTGTCCGCGCGTCGGGCCGCTTTGGCAAGATTCGTGCGAAACCCGCGCGAGCGCCGGTTCAAGAAAGCGTCCGCACCTTTCGACAGGTCCGAAACGTAGCGCTTGGTGACGGGGCCTCGAGACAGCGTGAAGCGGCGGGCGAGCGTGCTCGTGAGCATGCGCCAAGATTCCGAATCTTCCTCGATGCCGGTGACGATGGCAGCTTCCCATTCCTGGTCTTCGGTGAGGGCCGATACGAATAGCTCTGCCAGTGCTCGGGGCCCTCGGCCGATGAGCGGCGAGGGCAGCGCCCACATCGCTTCGAGAGGATGCAAGATACGCGCGCCGTTCGGCTGTTCGCTGCGACCGAATACGAGGTAGGCGTCGGGCGAGCGGAGCACCCACGGCTCGGTCGGGGGCAGGAGATAGCGCGCCGCCGGAAGCGTCCAGAAAGAGCTCGAGCAGAACCTGTCGATCCCTGGGGTGGCCGCGACGAGACGATCGTAGGCGACCGCGTCGACGGAGAGATCGTCGTAGCTCAGTCGATGTTGCTCGGCGCGATGATTCATGCCGGAGGCGCCGCCGGTGCCCTCGCGATGACGAAGCAGAAGAACACGCCGATGGTTCGGCTGTAACACTTTCTTAGCGCGATGACCGCGGTGACCATCGTCCAGACATTAACATAGGCGTCGGCGCGCCTTCGGCTCAGTAGAACGAGTCGCTATGTCCCCATTGCTCCACCACTTTCTCGTTCTCGATGCGAAACACCATCGTCGCGCGAACGGTCTTGTCACTTCGGGCGGGCTTCGGGGCGCGGCCGTACTCGCATCGCAATCGCGCGGCGACGCGGTCGCCTTCGGCGATGACGTCTTCGACGACGCACTCGCGAAACGGGTAGACCCTCTCGAGCTGCGTCAATCCGTCGCGCAATCCTTCGCGATCTCGCCACCGACCGTGGTCGGTGTACTCCGAGGCGACGAGGTCATCGAGTCGGTCGACGGCTCCGGAATATACGCCTTCGAGGAGCTCCCGAATGAGAGCTTTGTTGCGTTCTTCGGAGTCGTTCGCTGTCGTTTGGATCATTTCGGGCTGCCTCCGAGCCAAGTGAACTGAACCCCGCCCCCACCGGGCACGATCAGTGGACTCACGGCGAAGCGCTCGCTGACGACGTCGATCGTCACGGTGCGTCCTCCGAGGATGCCGAGGGTGGCGCCGAAGATGACATCACTCAAAAAGTGCTTGTTCTCGCTCAATCGCGAGGCGGCCACATAGCCGGCAAACGCATAGCTCGGGATCCCGACGCTCCATCCGTAGCGGCGCTGCAAGACGGTCGCGGTCGCGAAAGTGGACGAAGTGTGGCCGGAGGGAAACGATGTCTGGCTGGAGCTGTCCGGGCGAGTACGGCCGATGGCAGTCTTGAGGGATGTCGTGAGCACACCCGTCAGAAGCTGGGCTCGGACGAGGTCTCTTCCTAGATCCGCCATCGGGCCCTGGCGAAACAATTTTCCCAACCCGTAGGTGCTCACCGCGAATCCGATCTGGACGTAGCCGTCACCCGCGATCTCGCCGGATTCGAAAAGCTTGTCGAGCGCGACGTTTCCGCTCAAATCGGTGTTGATGCTCCCGGTGGAGACTCGATCGTCGAATTGATACGCGGCCCACGCCGCGCCGGCGCCGACACCGACTATCATCAAGTTCTCCGGGCGGGTAAACGCGTTCTTGAAATCCTGCACGATGAGGCGCGGCAAGCTCTCTGTCGGGCCGCGGTCGCTCTCTTCGGTCCGTTCGAGGCTCGGCCTCGTGTCCGTAGGAGGAGACTCCTCCTGGGGAGCTCTTAACGTCTTTTCCGGCTCTTCCGCGAAGGCGCTTCCCAGCGAGACCAACAACATCGACGATACCGTAATATGAATTATCCGGTGCATGATTCCCCCTCTCCATGGTTCGTGGATCCCCGGCTTTGGTTGGGCTTTCGCACAGGAAAGAATGTAGTGAACTCGGAACCTCGTCCCTCATCGCTACTCGCG